>JAESQG010000447.1 GCA_016765265.1 Pseudomonadales bacterium
ATCGAGTATTCCCGAACCTTCGTTATGGCTTGCCTTCACATCTGCATCCATAACCTTTACCACAATCTCATGCCCCCAAAGCGCGCTCATCGCTTCTTGTGTTTGCGGTATATTGTTACTCGTCCAAAAAACTTCATTTCCGCAATGAGAATCGCTATTAGACAAATCAACTTCAGTTAAGCGTCTTTTCACTTCTCTTGCCACCGCTTCCCCGGTGTCAATAACTTCTACAGTTTCTCCCACGATACTCTCGATCAAGGGCAACAAAAAAGCATAGTGAGTACAACCAAGAACAATGGTGTCAGCTCCCTTTGCCAATAAAGCCATCACATAACCCTCAACCAATTGTCGTGTGGCACTGGACTCTAGAGCAACTTGCTCCACACATTCTACCAACCCAGGGCAGGCTTGAATTTCCACTTGACGACCATCGGCGAAACGATGAATCAAACGCCTAAATGACACGCTGTTGACGGTTTTTGTGGTAGCTAACACCCCCACAATACCCGCTTTAGTTTTAGATAAGGCAGGTTTTACTCCCGGTTCAATACCAATAATAGGCAGTGTAAATTGCTCCCTAAGAGCAGCAATAGCGGCAACCGTTGCCGTATTGCATGCAACCACTACCGCCTTAGCACCCTCGTCTACTAGAAACTCTGTTAAGGCCACAATTCGCTGCTCGATAAAACTTTGAGACTTTTCGCCATAAGGAGCATGAAGAGAATCTGCAATATAGATCAAATCTTCATTAGCCATGGTCTTTCGAATCCAGCGTAAAACAGACAAGCCGCCAACTCCCGAATCGAAAACACCAATAGGACTCGCTTCGTTCATAATTCACACTAACTATCTTTGAGTTAACCACGATAGAGGTCCGATAAGACAGGTCCGATAAGACAACCATCACCTAGGTACAACGTTATTATTAAAACGATTTTAATTCCGTGGGTCAAATACAGGCTTTGCTGATGTGTTGATTAATTTAAGGAAGAGTGTCGACGTTGGCATTTACAGAGACAAACCTGTAAATCATTTAGCTGGAACGGCTTGGTAATATATTCATCCATGCCAGCTTCAAACGCTTTATTCACTTTTTCGTCCATCGCATGAGCACTTAATCCAACAATATGAGGGCAAACACTTTTATCCTGAAACTGCATCACTATCTGTTTCGTTGCCTCATAGCCGTCCAGCTCTGGCATCTCACAATCCATCAGAATGACATCAAACTCTTCTTTTTGCTTCACCACCAAATCAACTGCCTGCAGTCCGTCCTGAACCACGCGAGCCTTTATTCCTAGTTTCTCTAGCATCCCTTTAATGACCATTTGGTTTACGGGATTATCTTCAGCCACTAATACTTTTAGTCCCGCTAATCCTAGTCCCGCTAATCCCACATTACTGCTAACCTCCACGATTTCATTATCAGAATCGCCATTATATTGTAGTGATGTCAATACTGCATCTTGCAATTGCCTTGCTGTAAAAGGTTTTTCTAGCAGTAATGTTGACGAGGCCAGATTAGCAACTCCCTTAGGTAGGTTTTGAGACGAAGCGCAAAGTATCACTTTCAGTTGATTCAAACGACTGTAATTTTCAAAATTCGCAATCAACTCTAGTCCATTGCAATCGGGCAGAGACATATCAATCAAGACCAATTCAAACGCAGGCTCTTCGCCTATCAACTGCTCCTTGCCTACCTCACTGGAACTCGCATCACAGACCCACATTCCCCAGCCGCCCAACATCGAATTAATAAAATCCAAATAGGCAACGTTCCCATCAATAACCAGTGCTTTGCGCCCCCTCAGAAATTCAAGCCTAGTTAAATCATTCTCTCCCAACACCTGATTCGACTTAGTAAACGTAACCGTAAACCAAAACAATGAACCCTTATTCAGCTCACTATTCAGGCCTAAGTCACCGTCCATCAGCTCCACTAATTTTTTGTTTATGGTCAACCCTAACCCCGACCCACCGTACTTTCGAGTTGTGGATGCGTCCTCTTGTGCAAAAGACTTAAACAATTTATCTTGATTTTCCTTCGCTATACCAATACCCGTATCTTGCACTTCAAACCGTATTTCAAAGGTATCTTCATTATCGTTATTATCCCCGTTATTCTCATCATTATTATATTTGCGGGAAGTCATAAACGCTTTGACATGAATTTCACCATCATTGGTAAACTTAAATGCATTACCCAATAAATTCAAAACAATCTGTTTGACCCGCACGGGATCGCCTCTCACCCATTGAGGCGTTTCCGGTTCAACAAAAGCAGTGAGGTTGATATCTTTTTTTGAAGCCGTTAATGCGAATATCGAGAGACATTCATCCAACAGCGACTGGAGACTGAAATCCACTTTCTCTATCTCCAACTTACCAGCTTCAATTTTTGAATAATCTAAAATATCATTAATAATAGTGAGCAGCGCATTACCGGAACTGCGAATAGTATTCAGATAATGTAGCTGTTTACTATTAAGTGGCGTGTCCAACAACAGCTGAGTCATACCAATCACACCGTTCATGGGCGTGCGAATCTCATGACTCATCGTGGACAAAAAGTTACTTTTTGCTTCAATTTCAGTTTTTGCTTTTAACGCGATTTGATCAGCTTCCACCTCTTTCAATTTCGCTTCATATCTATATTTAAGCGCTTCTTCGTGCTCGAGCCGGGCCAGCACATCCTTTTCAAACGCCAGTTGCTGAGCCGCATATCGCGCTTTACGATCTTGATTTATTCGTTCTGCCAACGCAAAGGACAGCAAAATCACTTCCAGTACCACAGCAAACTGATACACATTTTCAATTAAAAAATTTCTGGGAAGTATTCCCAGCTTACTGAGCCCCAACACAAGAACAGCCATCACCGGCATCGACCAGGCGATAGTAAAATAACGCCCCGCCATATCCCCTTGCCTCCATCGCACAACACCGTAGGTAAAACTACAAACAAATGACAACATCGCCACCAAAATAGAAGGGACTATAACACTGGCATAAGGCAAGAAAAACGAGCACATTCCCAATATAGCGCCAAACAAAGGCAAGATCCTAAACACTGCGACACTAATTTTACCCATCTGGCTGATAGATAAAAAATGGTAGGAAAATGCCAATATAAACAAGGCCAACGCATTAATTGCTACGGGACAAGCCACATCTTGTAGCCATACATTAGTCGGCCACAAATACTGATAGGCGAGGCCATTAACAATCCCCATGGTCAGCCCCGCGGAAAAAACATAGCCTATGTAAAAAAGATAATTCACCTCGCGAGTGCCCACATACAGGAAAAGATTATATAAAAACATCACAGCAAGTATGCCGAAAAAGGCTCCCTGCCCCGTGAGAAATACGGTGTCCTGTAGGAAGAATTCTCGTTCCGTCCAAAGCACCAAAGGTACTTGCAGTGAACTGGAGGCTTTCACTCGTAAATATAAGTCTGTAGTTTGCTGCGCTTGAAACTCTAAAGGAAAAAGAAAATTTCTACTGGGAATTGGTCGATGATCAAAAGGCAACTGATCACCACTTTCATATTTTTGCACCAGTTTATCGCCGGCGTATTGATAAAGACTGACATCATCTAACAGAGCGTAGGCAACCTCAACCAGACGAGACAACGGCACTTCCGAACTATTTTTTATTTTTAGATGCAACCAAAGAGTATCGCTTGTGTAACCAAAACCAAGGGATTTTTTTTCACTTACCCGCCA
>JAESQG010000448.1 GCA_016765265.1 Pseudomonadales bacterium
AGGTGGGGGTTCGGTAGTAGTATCTCAACTAGTTGATTTTTATACTGGGCGGCCGATATTCGGCTATTGATAGCAGGTAGGTCATAGTGTCGAATAATTTTACAACTAACCCTAAAGGATTAGTTCTAGTAATAGGTGGTGGGTATTTCTTACTTTATTACAATGGCTTAAAGAATAATAATAATATTGGTACATTAGTTGCTTTGTTAGGGGTGAGAAGTTGCCAAAGACAAATTACTGGTCATCTTTCTCGGAATAACCATGTAACTAGGTATTAAACTATGAAATTTACTAAAAAAGCGTTATTGGCATCTGTCCTTACAATGTTTGCGGCTAATGCAAATGCACTTTTAATCGCTGAAATCAGTGATACGGCCGACTTTTCTGGGACTGTTGTGCAAGCAATCGATACAGATGGCGATGGCTTTCTATCCATTAACTCAGGTCTAGGCACCTGGGTAGCAAACGTCGTAACGGGATTATCAAGTCCACTTCTTGGCGGTAATGGCATCGATGAAATGGACCTAAACTCAGTTAATGTCAGTGGTGGTACAGGCACTATTTATATCCGCTTGTCCGATACAGGGTTTTCTAAGCTGGATGCGTCATATACAACATCCTTTGGCGGTACTACGAACGGTAGCGTTAGTTTTCAAAGTTATGTAGATTCTTCAAATACACATTTTGGAACAGGGACTTTGTTGTCAGATAGTGGCGATGTATCCACAGCCGCATATTCTGGAATCTCCTATGGCGATATCAGTATGAATAATCTCTACTCCATGACCATCTATGCAGCAATTTCACATACAGAGGGCTTCCAAGTATCTAGCTTTGACTACAATATCAAAGTACCAGAGCCAGCGACAGCTGCATTACTTGCTTTGGGTTTGGGTTTTCTAGGATTTGGCGCAGCAAGACGCAAAAAGACGTAATCTACTAATCTGTGCATAACATTAAAAAAGCCTGCTTCGATGAAGCAGGCTTTTTTAATGTCCGACTTACTCCCATCTTGCGAAAAGTTTCTTTTTCTAAGAGCACCCGCTTTTACTCATTCAGTTCATTCGCGCCAAACAGTCTCACACCCATACTAAGCAATATACCAAGTGATGCTGCAAGCCAGTTATAACTCCGCGCTCTGTTTTATGTTACCTTTTTTCGATTAGCTACAACGCATTCCATGGTTTGTATCTAATAGATGCCGGTGGTTAAATACGAGGTCCGTGCTCTTTAAGCTTATGTTAAAGAGCATTTCGCGTAGAGATTACCGAGAAGAGAGATAGGCATATGATGGGAAGCACACCTGAAACAGTAGACCTTTCGCCAGAAAGTGAGCAAGGCACCAAACATATCTTTAATTTCACCGGCGATACAGGTGAGTATTTCGGCATATGGTTTGTTAACGGCCTGTTGACTATGTTGACTCTTGGCCTGTATTCACCCTGGGCCAAAGTTCGCAAGATGCAATATTTTTACGGTAATGCTGAACTGGCCAACGGATCCTTTCAATTTCTCGCTTCAGCCGCCACTATTTTTAAAAGTCGAATGATCGCTGGCGCACTGTTAATTCTATTTATAACAGCTGAAGAGTTCGTCGGTGTGTTTACTACTGCAACTGTCATATATCTCGGTATGCTAGCGGTATACTTATTTGTCGCGCCTATTATTATCATGTTTACCATGTCCTTTCGCCTACGTTATTCATCTTGGCGCGGGGTGCAGTTTCGTTTTAACAAGGACTATAAATGGGCCTATAGGGTGTACATTGGTCCAAGCTTAGTGCAAGCACTACTCATCGCCAGTATCGTGGTGCCTATCTATATCGCCATGCCTGATGAAGAGGACTTTCTCAGCCAAGAGTCCGGAATATCTGAACAGCCAGTTACAGAAAATGAATTCGATGGTCTCATCTCTGAAACACCAGATACCGAAACAGATATCCCTAGTGAAAATACCAACCCTGAGTATGGGACAGATTACACCAAAGACTACGATGAAGAAGTTATGAAGGAAGAAGTTATGAAGGAAGAAATCGCTTTTAAGGATCTATTTAACTTTGAACCCATACACTTTATTCCTGCGATGTTAATGGCTTTGATATTCTTGGCTACACTGCCTTATTTCGATTTTATCAACACTCGATTTTTGGCAGCAAACACCAAGCTAGGCACTTCGCCAGTGACCTTTCATGCCAACGCAGAAGATTACTACCGAATCTACGGCGCGTGGTTAGGAATTAGCGTGGTATTAGTAATGAGCTGGTTTAGTGTGTTTGCTCTCGCTAAACCATTTGAAGGTGAATCAGCTGCACTATTTGGCACTTCTACAATTACCATTTTGATATTTGCATCAGTTCTCTATGTGCCTTTCTCTAGAGCTTATCTTCGTTCTCGACGCTACAATGTCTTGTTTAAGAATGTTGAATTTGGGCAAGGTCACCGTATGCAAGCGCACACCACTTTATTATCATACCTGTGGCTAATGGTCTCCAACGGTATCGCCATGGCCTTGAGTTTCGGGTTTTTGTCAGCATGGGTTCAGATCAGAACGATGAGATACTTTCTAGCGAAGACCTATCTGAATTCAACCGAAGATTTAGACCAATTTGTAGCAGCGCAACAGGAGGAAGTTCATGCGCTGGGTGAAGAGATCTCAGACTTGTTCGATGCCGATATTGGCTTTTAAAACATTGCTAATAATGAATAGACATTCGGGTTTTTAAATGCAAATTTCGGGAATTTACTACGACGGTAAGTCATCTAAGCCCTATAGTTGCTCACTCCATATCAATAGCGAGCAGCAGATTTCACTTGATGGAGTGCCGTTCTCCCCTGTACCACTATCGTCTATCTCCGTCTCACCTAGAGTTGGTAATTCCCGGCGTATGATATCTTTTCCCGAGGGCGCTAGTTTTGAAACCGCCAACAACGCGATGGCGGACAAATTATCGCAATTGATCCGTCCTAGACAGGGAAAGTTTATTGCGTATCGTTGGGAAAACAGCCTTAAAATTATCGTTGCTTCGGTGATATTACTGGTTGGTTTAACCTATTTCTTTATTGCCACCGGTATTCCCATGGCAAGTAGATATATCGCAGAAGCTCTTCCCCATCGGTTCTCTATTATGCTCGGTGAAAACCTAATGGGGGCGATCGATAAAAATTACCTTGAGGCCTCAACGCTATCGCTAGAGCGACAAAATGAATTGCAAAGGGCCTTCAAAAAACTGATTCCAAAAACCGAAACGGGTGAAGACAGCTTTAATTTTAAGTTGTATTTTCGCAGCAGCAATGCACTGGGTGCCAATGCCATTGCGCTACCTCACGGTGCGATCGTTTTTACCGATAAGATCGTTGAGTTAGCCCAGGACGATAATGAACTTATCGGCATAATGTTGCATGAGATAGGACACGTTATTCATCGGCATTCTTTGCGTATGATTATAGAAAGCAGCAGCGTCACCGCATTATTGGTCATGATAAGTGGTGACGTCGACGCAGCTACTAGTCTGATCGCCTATGCGCCGGTAATTTTAATTAAAAGCAGTTATTCTAGAGACGCGGAATTTGAAGCCGATACCCACGCCATTGATGGCTTGGTAAAGCATGGCATTTCGCCTCAATATTTTGCTAATATGTTAAAAAAATTAAACGGCGGTAATCAATCCAAAATAGTTAAATTAGATAAATTAGGTAAAGCCAAAAAAGACGAGCAAGATACTCATTACTTGGATTACCTCTCTACCCATCCAGCGACCGAAGAGCGAATCAAACGCAGTGAAGAGGCCGCACTATTGCTCTGAATAGCCACTACTCAATTTTAACCTCATTAAAAGTTAAGGATTGCAGCT
Organism: Pseudomonadales bacterium; assembly: GCA_016765265.1. Taxonomy (GTDB): domain Bacteria; phylum Pseudomonadota; class Gammaproteobacteria; order Pseudomonadales; family DC-out160; genus DC-out160. Next base: position 3,851 of record JAESQG010000448.1, read on the forward strand.
ATTTGTATGAATTTGGGTGGTAGTGATGCTATACCTAGAATAAGAATATATAGAATAAGAATATATAGAATAAGAGATTTTTTTTTCAATGGTTTAAAGTATAAGAACTTCAATCACTTTATTAACAACAGCATCGATAGTTAAAATAGGTGATTTGGATTCGGACACTGAGTGGCAACTAGCTTGTTGCTGTTATTACCGCTACAACTGACCTTTAAGCGGATCAATGTATAGCATCTAATATACACATATACGAAGATAAAAATAAAATTTAGTACAGCAATAAAGGTTCACAGCACATTGTTCGGATGGACTTTTATATGCAAATGTGGCGAGAAGGTGTAAAATTGTATTTGTATATATTTTAGCACTTATCAGTAATATATAGGGTTAAGTTTCGCAAATAGTGGTTTGTCAAAATTGGAGTTCTAAAGGAGAGATAATATGTCCGTCGTAACTGAATCTATGTCAGAAGAAGTCGCTAAAACCTCGGTAGTGCTAGATAAGAATCCCAAGGTGCCTTGGGCGTTTGCTTGGATCTGGGTGATGGGAAGTTTAGTTGTATTTATTGCTTATCGCCTTTACATGAATGCGTACTCTTTCACGGTTGGTATGGACTATTTTACACCGGAATTTGAGGTCTACTGGATGCGCCTTCTGTACATTCAACTTGTAGTTATCACTTTGTTAGTTATAGCAGTTGTTCCCGCACTTTGGTTTACTAGAGAAAAAGATCTCAGCGCTGTTTCGCCAAAAGTAGAATTGCAGCGCTACTATACAATGTTCGCACTGATGGCAGTTGCCAGTATCGCCTCTTTCGTCGCCCTAGGATTATTCGCTGAAGCGGATGCAGCTTGGCACCAAGTTACTATTCGCGACACGGATTTCACCCCAACACATATCGGTTTGTTTTATTTTGCAATGCCACTAAATTTCGCGGGTATGATTATGGCATTCGTTTGGATTCATACGCGACTTCCCGATTTTCAGCATCGAATTTCAATTCCCTTCGCCTTTTTGGCAGCAGGCCCAGCTTTGGTTTTTCCAAATCTAGGACTTAATGAATGGGGACATACCTTCTTTTACGCTGAAGAATTATTTGGTGCTCCCATACATTACGGATTTTTTGTTTTAGGGTTAGGCTTCTTTGCCTTCGGTGGGTTCCTAGTTCAGTGTTATAATCGTATTGCAAAGCTAACCAAGCTTGACGAATCGGTGTATTCTATCGAACTCCCAAACGGGGTTGTAATAAAGCCGTAACCGTTGACTGCTAAAACAGACAAAACCGCATAC
>JAESQG010000449.1 GCA_016765265.1 Pseudomonadales bacterium
AGCGAATCATACTCAAAACGCGGAAAAAAGAGCGAACAAAAGAGTCTTGGCTAAAGCAACGAATAGATGCGCTTAACCATTTTATTAAGGTTACAGGTGAGAAATTTGATATCGCAAATAATCATAGGCTATCAGCGGATAATGAAAGCTACATTCCAAGACTCATTAAAGATCTTGAGAGAGGGTAACCTAGCAAAAACAACCTAGACACTTCTGTTCAGTCCTAAATCCTATTTCAGTGCTAGATAAAATTCAGTTCTATATTCGTTTGGTCGTGATTGAGAGACAGTGAGATAAAGCCGTAAGATGAAAGAGTGTAATCAGTGTGGAAAGTGTTGTAAGAATTACAGTGATGGCGGTCTTTCGGCAACCGCTAGCGAAATTGAATATTGGGAAATTTTTAGACCAGAAATACGCCGGTATGTTCGTGGCGGAAACATTTGGATGGACCCAGAGACGGGAGCGCAATTGAAACTCTGTCCATGGCTGAGACAGGTAGATAACCAAGAAAAGTACACTTGCGACATTTATCACGATCGTCCCGATGATTGTAAACATTACCCTGTGAGGGTGGACGAAATGATAAGGGATAAATGTGAAATGATAGAAGCTAAAGATTTATTGAATCAAAAGGAAGCACAGAAGCTGTTGGATATTCTCATGGTGGACAGTCGACCGCCAGTGGCGTAAGGATTGAATTTTTATTTTATTGATTCTACTCCATTGATTCTGTGTGCATGAAATCGTTTATAAAACTACCTGCCTCCCCTCTGCGATAAATATTCATTAAAAAAACTGGATTAATTGTGGAAAGCAAACGACAACTGGGGTCGGATCTAGACGATGATCCGCAACGAGTTAGTCAAGCGAGGAGTCCTTTCCTGCTAGTTTTTCTCGTTTTGATTTTGGGATTGCTCATCGCTAGCATCATCGGGGTATTCCCGTTGGTTTATCGAACTCAGCGGAAAAGCCAATATTGATCGAATTGTCGTGCACCCTAAGGTTACCGAGGTAAATGTTTCAAAAGTAGCGCAAACCTCTACATGGAGAAATAGTGGTTATCTGTTTGGAAAAGAAATTACTCCTTTGTCTACAATACCCGTCCATCAAATTTCAACAATGCCAAAATGTGGAAACTTTTATCCTGGACTTCAAGTTAGAATCCCACTCAAGATAGCATAGGAGAGGAGAGGAGAGGAGTCTATACTTAGAAAAAGTATTGGGACAAATGGAAGAGTCACTCCAGGTCACTTATGGCTCGTCTTTTTACTGCCAGCAATCCTTCCGAATCCCGCTGCAGAAATATATAATATCCGATGAAAAATACGAGCAAATTTATAAACCGGGTATGACTGTACGAAAGAAATATCGGTTGCCTACTAATGAACTTGATTGTAACTCTATAGAGTTTTCACAGGAAAAAATATAAGCGATAATCGGAGACTCAAGGCCTAACACAGTTAACTGCGGATACAGAAATCGAATTTATGTTATGGTCGAAGGTGACGATACGGTGGACGACGGATGGGATGATGACTTGATAGATGCCGGTTCTGGAAACGATATAATCGATGCTGGATGGCGTAGAGATTTACTGTATTCCGGCTATGGGTAGGGGGAAGATGTTGTGGATACGGCCTGTCGAGAGGCTAAGTTTCGCCTGAAAGACACGGACAACTCATCTCGTTACTTTTGGGATGAAAAATGGAAGTACTACAATTTCATAGTCTTTGGGGCAGGTATTAATAGAGAAGATATAGTTGATTTGGGAAACAAGTTGGTTCATAAAAAAACCGGAGACTCCATCAATTTTAATTCACGTTGCTTCAATCTTGTGTTTGATAAAGACTAGATCAAGGTAGGGCCGTCATTTGATGAGTTGGGTAAACTGCAAAGTAGGACATATTTCGCGGGAAAAATATTATTCTCCGCTGGCGAACAACATTGGCAAAAGTGATTCTTAAAGGATATATCTTGGTCCCTGACTCCGATCTTGACGCACTGCAAAGTGAGCTTGCTGTACATAGTGAATTGACAAGGCAGGAAGAGGGCTGTTTAATTTTTGAAGTTTCTCAAGACAAAGGGACTAAAAATAAGTTTAATGTTTATGGAGAGCTTACTAATCGAGATTTTTTTTCTGCGCAGCAAGATCGATTAGGGAATCAAAATGGGGTGCCCATGCGTCCATTGGATACAGGATTTAACGTACCAGTACACGTAATATCCAACTCATAGCTCAAACAAAGCGTTACGATAGGGAACATGACTAAACCGCTTACCATTAAGCAAGCATGTACCCGCCCCTCATCGCTTGAGTGGGATCCAATATTATATATCAAATATTTTCCACTACTCCCAACGATCCCGGTTTCTCGGTGTTTCGGTCCTGTAATGGAAATAAAAGAAATATTCCAACCACTACCTCCATGTAGACCGGTAAATATATCGCTGAGGACCCAACTATCAGTAGAACCAATGGAGCCATCGGTTATTTAATTATTGAATCTAGCTGTGGCTTTGTGGGCGCATCACTCCGATATTTAACTCCCCCCCAGCCAATGATTCTATTTTCTGTATCCATTCATCAAAGCCAACACACATCGTTCTAATTTTATCAATACCAATCTCTTTAGCTATATTTGGACCATGGGTAGTTTTGCGATATCTTGTAAATTTACCCAAACGCTTCGAGGGTGCAGTTTCAACAGAGTCGTTAATAAGTTCGGGGTTATTTTCAAATTCATGCAGGACTTCGCTAGCCCATTTCTGTACTTCAATATCTTGTAAAACCCGGCCCATTGATTCTGGGCAGGAGAAAAGTAACCCTTCAAACTCATACATTTGAACATAGGGGATCAATTTATCTTTTACACTTTGGTGAACGGATTTTAATATTCTTGCCTCTAGGCTGGCTTTCGTTTCATTTGATTCTTTTTTAGAAAAGCCATAAAAGTCGTAAAGAGTCGTTACAAAATCGAAGTTAAATGCAATTTTCTTTAACTCCTCCCTCACTTTATCAATATTGACATCCCCACTCATTGAGATTGGCATAATGTATATTTCGGTTTTAACCAGATATGGTGCCAAAACTGACTTTACAAATCGCTCTTCGGTTTGCCCCTCCACAGAGATACCAACTCTTACCATTCTGGACGCCCCCCGATAAGGTTCTTCGTCCAAATATCTCCCATGGAGTATTCTTCAAGCCACTGTTTTAAAGTGTCAGGGTTTATGCGCTTAAACGAAGAAACACCTTTACATTGATCCACTACAATAAAGTCTTCTGGAGAAAATTGATTTGCAAAAGCAACGGATTGTGTTGAGCATATTACTTGATTATCTTTGGAAGCAACTTTGACAATATCAGCCAAGGCCTCTAATGCGGCCGGATGCAATCCTAATTCGGGTTCATCCAATACAATAGATTTTGGTCGCAATGATTGAGGCTGTAAAAATAGCGTAGACATACAAATAAATCGGGCTGTACCATCCGACAATTGATTTGCAGAAAAAGGAGTATCGTGATCCCTGTGTATCCATTTTAATATTATTTTCTCTTCGTGTTCGGTTCCTCTAGGTTCAAGAAAAAAATCGTGAAAAAAGGGAGCGACCGTTTGAATGGCCGTTACAATATCGCGATAACTGTTTGCGAATGCCGACTCTGGGCTCGTTTTTAAACGATACAAAAAAGCCGCTATGTTACTCGCGTCATCATAGAGGTAATCAGATGCATCAACACCAGTCGCTTGTTTAAATCCAGCGCTCGGTCCTGTGTCATGAAAATGATACACTCTACAGTCTTCCAAGTATTCACGAGTATAATCTCTAACATAAGTACTATTGGCCGCACTACCAGAAAGCAATCCACTTTCACCTTTAGAGCCCTTTATTAAATATCTATTTAACGAACTTTTAATCGTACAATATTCTTCCTTGAATATCAGCATATCGTCACTAGCCCCATGCTCAAAGGCGACATGGTACCCGTTATAGCCAACATCAATATCAATCACCATCTCGGGTGAATTTTTCGAACCAAAGTGAAAAAATGCGTTTGCAAAACCTTGTTTTTCAACATAGTTCTGAAGTTTACCTTCGGACAAATTTCTCAAGAAAGTAAAAAGTGAAATGAAATTCGTTTTACCAGAACCATTAGCACCTATTAGTATATTGACGGGCATCATCTTTAAATCCAAGTCTTTGATGGACTTAAACCCTTTTATAGATACGTGTTCCAAGTGTGTATTTTTATTCTCTGCCATTGCTCACCTATAAATTACACATGTATAACACCATATGGTGATCGATATACTATCTAACAACTTGTACCCATCTGAGTTTGAACTCATAACGCATCCAGTTGGTATGTTTTTCACCCAAAAAACTCGCCTGAATAAATAATAAGCGCAGCTAGTGGCAAGGATAGTACAAAGGCGCACATTCTAAAACAATCCGCTCAAAACCAATCTCTGAAATAAGTAATCCCATGACAACTCCTTACATACTATTATTCAACCACAATAACGCATACTACCAGCACCCAACTCTCCTTATAGTATCAAACCCAGTAATGACACCCGTACCAATGCTACCTCTATACCTCTACACCTTTGTTATCATGGTTGTCCATTTAGGCCTTTTAGAATGTTTCCGGCGTATACAAACCATGAAATCCTTGTGGTATGTGATGTCGAAGCCGTGCCGAACATAGCATGTCTTCAATATTTCTAGGGTTTAAGTATAAGAACTTCCGATTTCTCAGTATTACAATCATATACGTAAGAAGCTAAATAGCCGTAGTCTTCGGTCTTGGCGTTTTCCTTTAGTATAAACCGAGCTTCACCGGTAAACCGATAATGTCCGCAATCGTGATATGTGACTTCTCCAGTGTGCTTGTTAAATTTTTGAATGCCATTGAAAATAGTTCTTCGCGCCATTATCAAAAAATGCAGCAACATAGGCGTAACGTGTTTCAACAGCGGTTCGGTGCCAACTCCATTGCGGAAATTCACACGGCGAGGCATCCTCGTTTATACCTCGATAGCTAATGACATCGATAGCCAAGTTTATTTCATATTGACAATACCGTGTACCGCCGATGCTAAAATCAAAATCAGGGTTAAATAGATTCGACAATTGCTGGTTGGTTTCAAAGTTATCCGTTTTGCAAGCATCCACGAAAAGCTTACCGGTTTTTAAATGAGAGCTCCCAAAGTGCACCACTGCAATGGGGTCTAATTTAAAGGTTTTGGCGATCTCCATTTTATTTATATCAACTACAACCACCTCACATCTACGGTTTTCATCGAAAACAATGCCATCTGAGGCTTTGTTTAATCCTAGGGCAATCGACCCCACATTTTTAACCACAATAGAATTAATGAAGAATATGGCGTAATTCTCAGTCAATGCAAAGTCGTGAAAGAAGCAAAAGGTGTCCGTAGGCAACGCTTTAAATTGACGTCGCTTACACCTGTTCCAAAATTGTAGTAAAAAACTTACACCTTGTGGGAATGACAAACTCCCCAGAGGACAGGGAGATCAAACTTCTTCCACAGCCACCTCCGTGGGCTCAGGCAACAGGTCAAACACCGGCGCCTCGCATTCAACTGTTGCATCCACAAGTCCACTGACATCGATGGCTAGTGATGCATCGACACTACTCTGTAATTCACGAAACTCGATATTATCCACACCTGCATCTGCCGGGATGATCAGATCAGTCACTAAGGTGTTAGCCAACACATTCCCCTCTGAGGTAAAAAGCAATCGCGGGTTGGGGAAGCGATACTCAGTCACTTTACCATCAAAACTATCATAGCCCTCCACGATAGAGTGGTCAGCCGTCAGCGGCAGAGTGCCGAACTCTTTCTGGCAGGGGATCAATTGGGGCGGTTGCGTTACCTGCCATTGAATGCCATCAAATTGGATGCGCGTAATAATATAGCCCTGCTGAACATCGGCGGCGCTGGTGGCAGCAAATGCACCTAGGCCTATTAGCATGAACGATTTTTTTAGTTGCGTTATTATTTTCACGATTTATCCTCCATACAAAGTTTATAGGTTATTAAAGTAATACTGAACGCGCTCAAAAGCTTCTGTTCCCCACGAATCCCCAACGGCGCCGTTGGACATCACCGTGGTCCCCGAATGAATGCCCCACCAACCGGCGCTAAACTCGTTGCAAGCACCGGGACTGCGACCCTTTAAGTTTTGCTCGCTTTGGCATGCGGCTTGCGAGGAAAATATATTGGGTTCATTGGTAGCTTGAAAATATCCCAAAGCCCCAGTACCTTCATCAGCTAAGCCAAAAACGGCGTGGCCGGAGTGATGGAGAAAGTCCGTGGTATTACTCCCTTCTGCTGTAAAGCGCGTTAGTCCACTGTCGGTACAATCCGTTAAGGTACTGTCGTGCAAGACGGCGTCGTTATCGCGCCAGGGCACTTCTGTATTGGTTTGCCAAGCCACTGACCCACAGCTGCCCGTGCCTGCCGTGCGGGTGTAAACATAGATATCCATATTTTTCATATTCGTTTTAATCAGCGATTGCGCAGCATAGACATCGTATATCTTATCGTGAACATCACTGACAAAATCGGCAAAAGTTTTACCCGGTAGGTAATCGGTTGCCATATGTATCAACAGCTCTGAGTCAACGCCACTGGGAAAACTGCTGGTTCCCACAGAAACCTTAGCAGGTATATAGGTTGTGGTTCCCCAGACATAACTCGCATCAGTAATACCGAAATCGTAATAACCATCCACTTTGTCACAAGCGCTATTATCGCAGTCGAAGACATCCAACGCCGCCGCAAATGATACGGTACTGCCTTCATAGCTTAGGTAAGGACCGCCGGTGTAACTACAGGTTAAGGAGTTGTAGCAAGTTTTTTCCAGTGAACCATTTACAAATAGTCGAATGCGATAGTCCGATGAATCGGTACTTGCCGTCGCATCAAAGGTCACCGTCTCACTGCTGGTCGCTACGACAGGATCATGTTGAATAGAGATAGTATCTGAACGATTTGTGCAGGCACTCGCTGCCATAATTAGCAACGAAATGGCACCAAAACGCTCAACAAATTTATTGTTAAGCATACCCTTTCCCTTTTTTTATTATTTATATTTATTATTTAAACTATAAAATGCAGTTGTACCTTGGGCTAAAACTCGAACAACTGTTTCTTAGTTTTTATGGCGTCGCTGCAAATACGACTGAACACCCACAATGCTTTGATCAACCAACATCACTGCCAGTATACCCATTTTTTAAAACAAAAATACCAGTAGTGGCCGCATATAAATTTATAGACCTAGCAGTGCGGCTAGGTATCCGATAAAACAAGACTAGGTTACGACTTTATTGTAACCCCGTTAGGGAGCTCAATAGAATACATTGATTCGTCAAGCTTGGTTAGCTTTGCAATGTGACTATAACACTGAACTAGGAACCCGCCGAACGCGAAGAAACCTAACCCTAAAACAAAAAATCCGTAATGTATGGGAGCGACAAATAGTTCTTCG
>JAESQG010000014.1 GCA_016765265.1 Pseudomonadales bacterium
GGTGAGTTGTGTTTGGTGGAAGAACCATCGCAGACCCCTGATTTTAAAGAGCTTGCATTGTACATCAATTTCTTAACTGCTGAATTTAGGATCAACAGCGCCAGCGGGCCTTTGAGTTAAGTTGCCTGCGGGACAAAGCGTTTTTCTTACTTGGGTTCTGGTGCGGTTGGCGAGGTGATGAATTAATACGTCTGCAAGCGGAAAACGCGAAAGTGATGGTTGAAAATGGTCAGCGGGTGTTACACCTTTATTTACCCTATACCAAAGGCGATCGCGATGCCGAAGGCGCGCATTGGCGCTTAGTAGAACTACCCCAACAGTGTCCGGTGAATGCTTATCTTGATTGGGTTGAGGCAGCGTTCATTAAAGAAGGACCGGTTTTTTGCGCCATTAACCGTTGGGGCCAGGTTTCTGAAAAAGCCATTCACAGTAAAAGCATTATTAAAATGATGCGTGATGCCATGATCCGTTCAGGCATGGAGCCCCAAGAGGCCGAGTCCTATTCCAGTCATTCGCTACGCCGAGGTTTTGCTAATTTTGCTATCGAGCAAGGGGCCAGCGCGCAAGAGCTCATGGACTGGGTGGGGTGGAAAGAGATCAGCACCGCCATTGCCTATCTTAAATCTAATCAATCGCTGCATCAGAGCCTACTGAGTAAGGCCATTATGCCGATTGATCAAGAGGGGCTGGAAAAGGGCGATGCTTGACAGGTCACGGAAATTTTTGGAGGATTTTAATTTCGATAAAACAGGTGTTTAGAGGCGATTTGTGATGATTCTTTAGATGAATCTTCCTCTGCCAACAGGTCAAAAACCATCGTATATGATACGGTATCCGTGCTATTATGACGGAGTATGTGAGACTACACTGGACTATGGTATTTAAGGATATAGCGCATGCGCTATGAGTGGGATGAGGAGAAAGACAAAGAGAACAGGCGCAAACATAAGTTGTCACTGAATGCGGGTATTCCGGTTTTCGACGACCCTTTTCGGATAGAGGCGTATGACGGTAGTGAAGCTTACGGTGAGGATCGCTTCATTACCATCGGCATCGATAAAGAGTTGGATACGCTTTATGTTTGTTACACTATGAGGGGTAGTAGGAATTCAACTAGACTCATCTCAGTGCGACGTGCTCAAAAGCATGAGCGCCAATTGTATGAGCAGCAAAAAAAGTGGTGATGACTATGAGTAAAATCGTTACTGTGGATTATGTACAAGGCAAAAAACTCGACGTTTACAAGGATAAAGACGCTCTAGATAAAATGACCGAAGAAGAGCTACGCGAAGCGGCTTTGAGTGATCCGGATGCACAACCGCTGACGCAAGAGCAACTCAAACACTTTAAGCGGGTTAATCCAAACCTACCAAAAAAGAAAGCCTGATGCGGGGATGGTCATAAGACCTGATGAGAAGGCCAACAGGTTCAGAACGAGGGAGTACGAACACAATTAGATCAGTTGCTCTGAATCCTGCGTCTGACAATAGTCAAAGATTACGAAGGCTTGTAAATAATTTGAAATTTTGTGATGACTGACATTGAGCCAGATTTAAAGATTGGACGTTTTACTGGTGGTGATAGATTAGTAGCTCAGTTAAGAGGATCATTAACTGCTGAAATTGTGGAAACTCTTAATAGAAGCTCTTTTGAGGGTTTGGATATTGGGCCTGGGAGTTTTCCAGATTTAGAGCCGTTGGTAGATGTGAGGAGAAAAATAAAGAGGCTTTCAATAAGAGCAGTCTCGATAGACTGGAAAGCTTTAAATAATTTGGAGGCTGTTGAGTCGATGTATCTAGATGGAGAGAATTACGAAGGGCTGGACTTTGCATCGTTTCCTAATCTAAAACATCTTGAACTACATACTAATACGAAATACAAAAATATACTGATGACCTCTAGAAGCCTCGAAGCGCTAAAGATTATCGGTTGTGGAAAAGAGTCTTTGGATTTCTTTGGGGAGCTACCATCATTAAGATATTTGTTAGTAGCAGGGGCGAGGAAACTCGAAAGTCTTGATGGGTTAGATCGTGCACATAATCTCTGTTACTTGGAGCTTGAGAGGAATCCGAAATTGTTGGATATTTCAAGAATGTCGAGTTGCAAGAAATTAAAGTATTTAAAGATTAGTTATTGCAAGAATATTAAAAATATTAAATCGATATTAAATGTTCATACGCTAGAAGAGCTACGCTTCGATGCAAAATTAGATAGTCTTGCATTCCTGAAAAAACTCAAGAAACTGAAGATTTTGCGATTTAGTTGTGACGTTGATGACGGTGATTTGAGCTTCTTATATGAAATGGATTCGTTGCGAAGTGTAGCCTTTAATAACAAGCGCAATTATTCGGTAAAACTTGCCGAAATACATCAGCACCTTGAAAGCAAAGGCTATGTACAAAATGGAACAGAGCAAAACATGCATGGTTTTCCGTCAGGTTGGAGCCTAGTTTCATAGGGGGGCCATTTAGATATCTGTGATGGGGACTTATGCCGCGAGCTTAAAGTGCGTCACCAAACCGTTTAGTTCACGTGATTTAGTAACTCTCAAATTCTCAATATCAGGTATATTTTCGTTACCAACATCAGGAAAATACGGGATCACACCATTGATGCCTTGATGAGGTCGTTTTCTATTGTAATAATCCTGATAGCCAACGCAGAGTTTTCTAACGTGAGTATTATCAACTAGCACCAACCGATTGAGCATTTCAGTTTTAATCGATAGGTTGAATCGTTCCACGAATGGATTTTCCCACGGAGAACGTGGCGATGTTTTAAATGATTTGCAGCCAAACTTCGCCAGAACGCCTGGCAGCCATTGCCCAAAAATACCATCCCTGTCGTGAACCATTGCTCTGGGAAATGACTGGTCAGCGATACAACAGTTTCTAAATTGTTGTACCAACTAATTTCGTGTCGGGTGTTCCGTTGAGTTTATCAGAATAAGCTTACGAGAAGGGACTTCAATAATCGCAAAAATAAAAAGTTGTATGCCATTGCTATCAAACACTGTGGTAAAATCCATAGCCCAGTAGCGGTGTAGTGAATCCAAAACCGAACGCCATGAGGGTGGAGTGAATCTAGTCCTGGGCGGCACAAAACCATTGATTCTAAGGATTTTTAAAACAGTTTTCTTGGAAACATTTATTCCCATTAGTTGGAGTTCATCGGATATCCTTTGTGCTCCCCAAATTTGATTAGAGCGTTTCATTTCGATTATCAGGTCAACTACGTTCTCGTGAATGGGTGGTCGGCCTCGGGGTTTAGCCAACCAGATTATTTTTAACCTACGGATTATTCTTCGAATACTGCCGAGTATCAGCAGCAATGGATACGGCGTAAAATAATACTTCCATAAGTCTTTGAGCAGTTCCACCAATATTCTTATCGAGTAGCGAAAAGACCATCTTATTTTGGTTCTAAATGATTCCATAACCTTGGTTTAGCATGAAAATTCGATTTCGACCAATCCTCATGATATCATCGCCTTAGAATTAATCCCCAGCACAGGACCGCCATGGGCGGTTCCTGAAAATATTTAAAGTAAATTGGCCGATTAGCTCCAACTTAGGTTTGTTTTGAAAAAGCGAGTCAGAATTCCAAGATGTTGCCGTAAGCCATAATTAAAAATCATATCTTTCCACGCCTTTTCTTTTTCAGCGATACTCCGGATTGTAAAACTACAATTTAGGGTCTATTATTACTTCCTATAATACAAGCTATCTATAGTTCAATGACGTTAATTGTTTAATCATGAGCTTTACAGCTGCATTCACATGTAATCTATGTAAACATAAAAGCTTTATCAAATCTAATTGATAGCTTATCTATGCTCTAGTCTTTGTCGAAAGCTTTTCCGGCTTTCTTTAATACTTTCTTAATTTCTGATTCTGGAAGCTGGTGATAGATCACCGTTGTTGCGGCATCCTTGTGTCCCAATATCTGCTGAACAGTCTTAAGATGCTCGCCTTGTTCGTGTAGTAACTTTGTCGCTAGTGATCTCCGCCCGGAATGACTACTTGCTCTATCTATCCCGGTCCAATCACGCAGCATTGTGCGCATATGATCTTCTAATGTATTAGGAGAGTAGGCACTGCCTTTTTGTGACAGAATCAATGGATGGTTCACTTTAAGTTGAGGATTCTCTAATAAGCGGAAATCAAGATACCGTTCTATGGATTTTCGTAATGCAATATCTACTAATGGTAACTCCCGAGTCTTACCGCCTTTCTTTTTGATTTCAGGATAGAAATCTTCAGGATTAATTTCAGTTCCAGATTGAGCAAGCTTTTCAATTTGGCGAACTATTTTTTCAAACTTCGCGAGATTAAATCGAACGCTAGTTCTTTGAGGTTCTGTCGACAACCTTTTTGTAGCCCGAGCACCTTTAGTAAAATTTTTAGGTAGAATCAGAACATCCTTTATTTTGTAGCCTAAAGGATATTGAGGGCCAATGTCGGCAACCTCACGAATGCGTATGTATAGGGCCAATTAAACTGTCACATCCAGCGGCCAATTAATTTGTCACATATCAGATTTTGAACAATACTCTCATATTGCTATTTTGGGGGTATTTCAAGGATGATTACGATGACAGATTTTCAAC
>JAESQG010000450.1 GCA_016765265.1 Pseudomonadales bacterium
CAGAATTTGCGGCAGCATCTCGATATTGCTTTTTCAGAACCTAATTTAGATTTGTTGGCTCAGTGTGATTTGGTTTTTTACGCAACTCCGAATGGCATTGCGATGAAAAACGTTAGACAGCTACTAGATGCGGGGGTCAGAGTAATAGATCTTGCAGCTGATTTTCGTTTAAAAGATCCGGCGGTTTGGGAGCAATGGTATGGCATGCCTCACGACTGTGAGGATCTGCTAGAAGAGGCTGTGTACGGGTTGCCAGAAGTGAATCGAGAGCAGATCAAGAAGGCGCGATTAGTGGCCAATCCTGGCTGTTATCCTACTGCGGTTCAATTGGGTTTTATTCCTCTGTTGGAGGAGGGCTTGATCGATACCGAGCATCTTATTGCAGATGCTAAATCCGGCGTTAGTGGCGCGGGTAGAGGAGCCAGCGTGGCGAACTTATTGTGTGAAACCAGTGAGAGTTTTAAAGCTTATGGCGTGGCGGGGCATCGACATCTCCCTGAAATAAAACAAGGTCTTTCCCTGGCGAGAAAAACGAGTTCCGGTGATGGACAGGTTGGTTTGACTTTTGTCCCCCATCTAACGCCGATGATTAGGGGGATACATGCCACACTTTATGGCAGATTGACTCAGGATATAAGTTTGGGGGACTTACAATCTCTTTTTGAAAAGCGCTACCAAAACGAGTGGTTTGTGGATGTTATGCCGACTGGCAGCCATCCAGAAACTAGAAGCGTAAAAGGTTCTAATCAGTGTCGCATTGCGGTACATAGGCCACAAAATCAGGATACTGTTGTGGTGTTGTCGGCGATAGATAACTTGGTGAAAGGTGCTGCAGGGCAGGCAGTGCAATGCATGAACCTTATGTTTGGCTTAGATGAAAAAACGGGATTGCAACAGGTTGCACTGTTGCCTTAATAGCTAACAACAAACGGCTAAAAATAGTTGGTAGTAGCAGTGTGCAGTAACGAGTTGTAGCATCAGTTTGTAGCAACAGTTGTTGCAAATAGATGCCGATATTATCAGTGTTTAGCTAATTTAAACGAGTGAGATTGATCGCAGTGACTTATAGTTTTAAAGACAACCCCCCGTTAATGTCGAGAATCAGATATTGAAGCACCAACATAGGGTCCTAGGCAGTCAACAGCCGGACTTTAAGCTAGTCAGTCATAAGCCTGCCAAGACGAAATTACAGATTATCCTACTGGGCCTGTTCTTATTTGGTGCCAGTTTCTCTGTTTTTTATGCCGGATACTATGTTGCTTTGTTACATCAGGATGATGCTATGGTGCATCGGGATCTATTGCTCAAAGATGCGCAGTCTTTGGATAAGCAATTAGCCGAACTGAAACAACAATCGGCGATTTATGAGCAGGATGCTGAACTTTCTCGGCAGGCGGCAGAAATCGTTAGGAAGGAAAACAAAAGCTTACTTGATCGCTTGTCTGACCTAGAAAAAGCGAACGTGCTTTATCATCGTGTATTAACCCCTGAAAAAGACGATAAAGGTCTGGCTATTGGACAGCTAGAGCTGAAATCTACCAGCGATAAGCAGCGGTTTCGCTACAATTTTAACTTAATGCAAGTCTCTGGACGCCAGCGAGTGAAGGGCATCGTTTATATCACTTTGTTTGGAGTAATTGATGGGGTTAAATCTCAAATCAAGCTCAGTGAACTTCCAGCTAGCAAAATGAAGCAAGAAGGTATTTCAGTTGGATTTAGAAATTTCCAGTCTATCGATGGTGAGCTAGTATTAAGGGAGGGCTTCACTCCAGAGCGGGTGGAGATAGTAACGCAATTCTCAGGTCGAAAAACCGTACGGTTGAGAAAAGTGTATGATTGGTCAGTAGAGGAGAGTCATTACGATGTGGGGCAAGGATAAGAGTACGACAGCTGTTGCTGTTGAGAAAATTGATACTTTAATTGCGGCTAATGTGACTATTGAAGGCAATGTGCGCTTTAGTGGTGGTATTCAAGTGGATGGTGAAGTCATTGGTAACGTGATTGCTGAAGGCGATGAGAGTTCGTTAGTGCGAATTACGGACAAGGGTCGAGTTAAAGGCGAGATTCGTGGCCCCAACGTCATTATAAATGGTCATGTAATTGGTGATGTCTATTCCACAGAGCATGTTGAACTAGCTGCGAAAGCCATTGTATCGGGTAACGTTCATTACAATTTGCTTGAAATGGTGATGGGTGCCGAAGTCAACGGCAGCTTGATGCATGTAAGTGATGATAAATCTGGAAGTAAGGAAAAATCTCCTAAGGTTGATAAAGCAGGAAAACCAATAGCTGATATAGCTACTGTTGCAGGTGCGAGTGCATCAGGGGCTAACGGACCTAATAAACCGGGTATCACCACGCAGTAAGTCGAAGTAGTTGCATCAGAACCTGTAGTTGCATCTGAACCTATAGTTGACTAATTTACTGGGAATTATCATAATTCATCAGATTGGCAGCGAGGAGTGCGATAGTACACACTCTTTGCCTGGCGGAATCCAGTTAATTGATATTTATCAATGATTTGGATTTAATGGGTGATTCTTGGATAATTGGCATAATATTATATGAGCAGTTCAGAGCAGTTAGATACATTTCTTGTTATTACGGATAAGGCCGCAGATAAAGTGCGCCATCTTCGGGCCGAAGAAAGTAATAATGAGCTTAATCTTCGGGTTTATATCACCGGTGGTGGCTGTGCCGGGTTCTCCTATGGGTTTCGGTTTGATGAAAAAACGAATGACGGTGATACGGTCGTTCGAAATGGGGATGTTACCGTGGTGGTTGATCCTATGAGCTTTCCTTATTTAACCGGATCTCAAGTAGATTATGACGAAGGGCTGATGGGGTCCCGATTTGTCATCAATAATCCCAATGCAACCACCACCTGTGGTTGTGGTTCGTCTTTTTCCGTCTGATGCTTAAGGATAGAAGACAGCTCCCAATACGACTTCTTTTTCGGCGCCGGTGACGGAAGGCAGGTTTCCTGGCTTGCGTTCTAGGGTTTGCATTGCTAACCAAGCAAACCCCATTGATTCCATGTGGTCGGGGTTTATCCCTTTATCCTCTGTGCTAAGGGTTTTAAGCGTTGGGGATATGAGTGATTCCGCGATTGTTGAAATTTCTTGCATTAGTATTTTGTTATGCACGCCTCCGCCGCACACTAAAATCTCTTCAGTGGCAGACCCATATTGATGTATTGCATTAACAATACTCAAGGCGGTTAAACGCAATAAGGTTGCCTGTACGTCTTTCGGGCTTATTTCGCAATTCATCTTTTCTAAATAAGAGTCGAGCCAAACTAAATTGAAATATTCTCTCCCCGTACTTTTTGGTGGCACTAATTCAAAATAAGGATCTGAAATCAGCGCCTCAAGCAATTCGGTGTTAGTTGTTCCTTCAGCGGCCCAGAATCCATTTTCATCATATTGCTTCCCATGGTGTTGGACTATCCATGCGTCCATCAGTGTGTTTCCAGGGCCTGTGTCAAAACCAAGTGTCCGTTTGTGTCGTGGATTCAAGAGGGTGATATTTCCGACACCACCTATATTTACAATAGCGATACAGGTGGAAGTTGATTTCAAAACAGCTTGATGAAAAGCAGGCAATAGGGGCGCCCCTTGTCCCCCGACTACCATGTCTTTACGTCTAAAGTCGGCGACTGTGGTAATCCCTGTTTTTTGGGCGATGGTGTTAGGGTCACCTATTTGTAAGGTGAATGGAGAGAGCAATGTTGGGCGGTGTCGAATGGTTTGTCCATGGCTGCCTATGGCAATAATATCGTTAGGGTTGATCTTTGCTTTTGCTAATAACGACGCGGCCGCTTCGGCAAAGAGTTTACCTATCTCAATATCGAGTTGACCACAGCGGTCAATTTCATTTTCACCGGGGGAACACAGCGCAATAATACGCTCTCTAATTGATACCGGAAAAGGAGTCTCATGGTGAGCGATTAAGGCGGGGGCATTTGAAGAAAAATCTACCAGTGCTGCGTCGATACCATCGACACTGGTGCCAGACATTAACCCAATAAACAATTTAGAATTACCCATTACAAGTCGAGTTGTGCCAGTCTGTTGGACTCAGATCTTAGTGCCAATTGAGAAAGTATTTCTTTAGTGCTGCGTTCAAAATCACTTCTATATTTTTTTGCCAATGGTTTTGCGTGAGGTAGCTTAACGGTGACCGGGTTTTTGTGAACGCCGTTAACTCTAAATTCGTAATGTAAGTGAGGACCGGTGGCCAAACCGCTACTGCCTACATAGCCAATGATTTGCCCTTGTTTTACCCGTCTACCAGAGCGCACGCCTCGACCGAATTTCCGCATGTGGGCGTAAAGCGTGCTGTAGCGTTGGCCATGTTGAATTATTACAGCATTCCCATAACCTCCCTTTCTACCTGCATATATGATCTTGCCGTCACCCGTGGCTTTGATGGGGGTGCCTCTAGAGGCAGCATAATCTACGCCTCTATGGGCGCGTATTTTATGAAGTACTGGGTGCATCCGGCGTAAATTAAAGCTAGAACTGATTCTTGCAAAATCAATAGGAGAGCGTAAAAACTCCTTGCGCATACTGAGACCTTCAGGGGTGTAATAGTATGCGTTGCCCTTATCGTCCTCATACCGTATGGCCGTCAGATCCCTGCCTTTGTTAGAGAACTGGGCTGCCAAAATATTGCCATAACCCACTTTTTCACCATCCAGATAATGTTCTTCATAGAGTACAGAGAAATGATCGCCTGAACGGATATCTAAGGCAAAATCCACATCCCAGCCAAATATATTGGCAAGCTCCATGGTGGTATTGTCGGATAGCCCCACCTCTTGAGCGGCTAAAAACAGTGACTGATCTATCTTGGCCTCTTTATACGCGAGATGTTTTTCAATGATTTTTTCGCTTACTTCAATTGAGAAACCTTTTTCCGGCTCGTTTTTAGCCGTCGCTTTAAACTGTTCAGTACGACTGGGGTTGTAAATAAATTCAA
>JAESQG010000451.1 GCA_016765265.1 Pseudomonadales bacterium
AAATCCACTTTGTCTCGCCCTTGGTAAAGTGCATTCTTGCTACAAAACTACGTGATCTAACACCTGGTTCAGCAAGGGCGCGAGCCATACCTCCTAGCACCGTACGTGAACGACCAAACTCGTCTAACTCATAAAAGTTCAACCTCTCTAATAACGGATACGCTATTTCAAAGTCTTTAATGACCTCCTTCTCGACACCCTCGTACCTTAAAGCAACCCGAAGCCAATACGTTTCATCAGTTAGTCCAAAACTCGGTATATCTATATTCATATCACTAAAGTGTTGATCCGCATTTGGACCAATGACATCGACTAGTTGCCATTGCTTGTTTATATCAATTAGGTACTGCATAGAGGGGCCGAGATTAACTCTTGGTCCTTTATCGGTAAATTCAACTACGCCAATGCTTGAATGATCACTAATGTAGAGCGGTTCAGTAGCCTCACACACTTGAATTACTAATAGAAAAGCACAGACAACAACGCAAAGGTGCGGCAGGCGTTGCACCCGGTTTAGGCGTTTAAATATTAAAGCTGAACGTACCATTTGTCTCACTAACTTGGGCCATGGTAATGGAGACTAGTTACTCTTAATAATAGTCCATTAGACCTACAGGGGTACGTTATACCTGTCGCCTAGGCCCCAATTAAAGAGCTAAATGGGGCGAACGTTTTAGCGGAATTCTTGTCATCATGGGTTTTTTATCGGATTACCGCTATCACCCGATACATTCTGTACCGTATCTAGCACCAGTGGCCCGAACACTTCTTTAGAATTAAGTTCAAAACCCACGACATATTCCACTTTCGTGCCCGTATCTTCGTTTGACGTCAAGACGATGTTACCTCCCATAATTTCAGCTATTTTCTTACACAGCGCTAAACCGATACCTAGGCCTCCCCCTGTACGATAGGTTTCAGCATCGATCAGTGAAAAAGGAGTAAATATATTCTCTTGTTTATCTTCGGGAATCCCTTTGCCCGTATCAGTTATACTAAAAACCAAAATCACTTTATCACTGTCAACAGTCAGAGAACGACGAATTACATTAAAAAATACACTGCCTTTACCCGTGTATTTGATGGCATTATCCAATAAGTTATATATCACAACCTGCAGTCGTTCTACATCACCTATCAACTGATCGGGAACATCATCTGCAATGCTATATTGAAACGATAGCCCTTTACGAGTACTTTTTGCTAAATACCTAAGGTGGATATAGTCCAATTTCGTCCTTAATCCAAAGGGCTCTACAACGAGATGGGAGCTATCTGCCTTCTCCGTAAACCGTATTAGGTCACCTACAACAAACATTATCGATCGCGACAGTTTTGTCACTGAATTTACTACGCTATTTTGTTCTTCACTTAATGAGGTTGCCCTTAACAGATCTACGCTGTCTATTACGCCATTAATAGGAACGATAAGGTCTTGGCTAATGGTACCTAAAAAATCATCTTTCAATCGATGACTGGCTTCAAGATATTGGTGGCTATTTTCAAGTTCTGCCTTTGCTAATTCCTCGATCATTAGTTTTTCTAAAACGATAGCATTAATCCTATCTGCCAGAACAAAAGACAGCAATAGCACTTCCACTGCTGAGCCTATATGCACAGCATGTAGCGTAAAACGCGCGACGGGGATTACGCCCATAAACACAAGGGATAAAATAATTGCACCCACTAATATTACTGTCCAAGCCAACATAAAAAACCTGGCTTCGCGATATCCGCAATATAAACTAATCCCTCCGCTCACCAACAGACTACTGGTGCAAACCATAGTGGCAGCAATAACTAAATAATGGCTAAACACGGTATGATTAAAGATTGATAACAGAGCGCTAGTAAGATAAAAACCCACGGCAAATACTAGTACGACATCCATAATCGGGTGGCGTAACCGAGTATGCAAGAACTCCCTGACAAATAGAATCGCTGCGGAACCTGCCATACAAATCAGTAGCCAAAACAAATGCGTATTTAGCCATGGATCGTCTCCCACGACATATTCCCTCATGAGTCCATCGTTAGTGAACATGAACAAACTGACTGTAGCAATGTAACACAAATAATAGAAATAACCCTTGAAGCGGGTTGAGAGGAAGAGAAATAAGTTGTACAGAAACATAACCATCATAATGCCGTAGTATACACCAAAGACTAACATTTCAGTTACATCTGAGTGTGCTCGTGCACTAGGATCCCACAAATAGGGCGGCAGGATAAGTATGCCATTGCCTGCTACTTTGATGTAAATCCATTTGGTCTCCCCGCGCCTGAAGTGCAATCTTGAGACGAAGTTTCGTGATCTAATATCGGGAGCAGAAAGTGGCTGCGACTTACCTCCCAGCACTAATCGTGACTGACCCGTTTTATCTAACACGTAAAAACTTAAGGATTCCAACTGAGGGTAGGCTAATTCAAACTCTTTGATGACCTGCGCTCTATCCCCTTCATACTTCAACGCTACACGAAACCAATAAGACTCATCAGTAAATCCAAAGCTTGGAATCTCTTCATTAACATCATTAAAATCCTTATCCAACAGAGGGCTAATCACATCGCCTAAGATCCACTGCCCTCGTAGATCTATGACATATTGTAAATAGCGACCGAGTTTAATTCGCGGTTCCTTATCAGTAAATGTTACTGTTTGGATAGTTGAATGCTCACTGAAATAAGGCGTGTCGGTATTTGCACTAACAATCTCTACAAAGAGAAGCGCACAAACTCCTACGCAACAGGGCAAAAATAGTGATACCCATTTTAGGTGTTTCGATAATAAACGAAAAGGACTTTCTTGACTCATATACCTACGCTGTGGAAATCAATATTGCTGACACTTAATCTTAGCCGATGAATTTCGCACCCTAACCAATATACTTTATTTAAGCCTCATATCGGGCGTTCAATTTAGCTAATTAGTTATTATATTTACTCTTCTTAACTACCAGCATCATTTAGGAAAGGATTATTGTTTATTGTTTATGGAATAATGGTGGCCTCATGTCGTCTTTAGAGCCCAATTCAAACGCCACAATAAACTCTACCTCTGTCCCTGCGCCTTCCTTCGATACCAACTTTATTTCCGCATTCATGTTATCGGCTATTTTTTTACATAAGGCCATACTGATACCTAGTCCTCCTTGATTTCGGTTTGAGCTTGCCTCGATCGTCGAAAACGGACTGAAGATACTCTCTTGTTTATCAAGGGGTATGCCTTTACCCGTATCGGTTATTCTAAAGACTAAGAGAACCTGATTGCTTTTAGTATCAAATGAACGACGAATCACTTTAAACCTAACACTACCCCTCTCCGTAAATTTTACGGCATTATCGAGCAAGTTATAAAGCACTATATGTAATTGTGCGGCATCACCAATTAACCGATCAGGTACATCGTCAGCGACATCATAGGTGAACAATAATCCTTTAAATTGACTTTTTGCTAAATACCTCAGGTGAATATATTCTAACTTTTCCTTCAAGTCGAAGGATTCAGAAACAAGAGTATTCCTGTCTCCTTTTTCCGTATACATTAGTAAATCATCCACTAAAAACATCATGGACCGAGCTGATTTTGTGATGGTATTCACAAACCCTGTTTGTTCTTGGTTTA
This sequence comes from Pseudomonadales bacterium, assembly GCA_016765265.1. Taxonomy (GTDB): domain Bacteria; phylum Pseudomonadota; class Gammaproteobacteria; order Pseudomonadales; family DC-out160; genus DC-out160. The sequence continues at coordinate 3,626 of JAESQG010000451.1, forward strand.
GGGAGGTAGCGCCAAGCAGCTTTACTCTATTTAACACACCATTAATAGGAGCGAAAAAGTCATGGCTAATAGTTTCTAGAAAATCATTTTTTAATCGCTGGCTAGCCTCAAGGTACTGGACGCTATTTTCAAGATCCGCTTTTCCTACTTGTTCTATCATTAATTTCTCTGATGCCATGCCTTTTATCCTATCGGCTAAAACAAAAGACAATAACAACACTTCAATGGCCGATCCTAAATGCACAGCATGTAGCGTATAGAGAGTGACGGGCATTACACCGAGAAAGAGCAATGTCAAAACGGTGCCTCCTACGATTATAAACGCCCAGGCAACAAGAAAGAACTTTGCTTCATAATATCCTGCTAATAAACTAACCGTACCGCTCGCCAGCAGGCTAGAAGTACAACATATCGCACCGGTCAGAATAATATAATTGCTAAGCAATGAACGGTGAATTATTGTGAGTATAGCGCCACAGATAAGGTATCCTATGACCAGGAGTATTACGGCGTTCATTTTAGGGTGGCGAGATCGAATACTCAAAAACTCTCGAGTGAATAAAAGTGCAGTAGTACAGGCCAGACAAATCAAAAGCCAAAATAAGCGAGTGTTTAGCCAAGGGTTATTTCCCACGATAAATTCTCTCATGAGCCCATCATTGACGAACATAAAT
>JAESQG010000452.1 GCA_016765265.1 Pseudomonadales bacterium
CTACTTCTCTCAGATTTGTGTCGGTGTTGATGCCCATAACAATAAGACCAGACTCCGCAAATTTTTCTTGTAACTGCATCAATATTGGCATTTCTTGCCGGCATGGGCCGCACCAGGTAGCCCAAAAATTAAGAAGTACTACTTTGCCACGGTGGTCTAGTAGTCGGGTGTTGGGTCCCTGAAAGCGTTTCAAAGTGAAATCAACGGCTGGTTATTCAGAATGAGCTTGACCGCTATCATTGTGTTTAGCGTTAGCGTCTTTTGCCTGTAGTTGGTTGGACCCAACGATTAACAGCAACAAGGAACAGGCCAACAGTATAGCAATGAGCATTCTCGTTGAGCCATCAAGTTTGCCATGGTTTGTGTAGCTATTAATATCGCATATTCTTATGTGAGTTCTGGCCATTTGTAGTGCTCGCTTTAAAAGGACTAATTAAAAAATATAACTGATACCATAGTGAATTTCGAAATTATTCGTTGTTGTTTCTACACCGAATAGATCGGAGTTAAATAGGTGATTCCTGACATCCCAATGCAGGGCGAAGTTGTTTGTGGGGGTCACCCTAAGCCCCGCGCCAAAAGAGATTGTAAAGTGATCTTCATTCTTTATTTCAGTATTTCCAATACCGACTATTAAGTACAACTGAGTCCCCCAATTGTACTTTTCTCGAAAAATGATCTCGCCGAGAAGTGCGTTGTAGCCTGCCATCAGACTATAGTAACGCATTTGATTATCATCTGAAAAAAGGTTAAAGCCATCGTTCTCAAAGCTACGATCTGATAGATCGCTGGAAGCAAAATTGCCTTCAACAAAAAAATCTTCGCTAATAAAGTAAATCAGTCTAACTCCTTGCGAAGTATTCGCACTTAAATCCTCCATGCTGTACGAGCCTAGGAATAACCCGATTTCAAAATCCAATATTTTAGGAGCAGTGTCAAATATTTCCCGAAATAAAGTTTCAGCGTGAGAGCCGTAGAAAAAGGAGAATCCAGCGGTCCATTCTTGATGCGAACCTAGGCTGTTGTCGCTAAGATAAACGAAATAGTTCCGGTAATCGAGACGCAGAAGAAAGCGACTAGTGAGGTAATAATAAATACCGGTGCCGACGTTTACGGCGTCTGAGTTAGAGGTAATGGCATTCACAATACTGTCATCTGGTACGGTTTTAAATCGCCCCACACCGAGGGTAAAGTAAGGTGAAAGCCTGTTTAAGGTAAAGGGATGCAGTAAAATATTCAGATTGTAAACAGTGGAAGAACTAATTTGATCAGATGCGTGTAACCAACTCATTTCCGGAGTGAAAAAGGGGTTGAGGCGATAGGCCACTCTGACCCCCATGGTACTCCGGTTAGCGAGCTTACCGCCGCTAAAACCAAATTCGAAACGTTGGTTTTGGTAGTTCTGTTGAATATATTGCTTGAAGTTGAGGGGTTCGCCCGATGGACTTAAGCTAAGGCTTAGGTCGTCTTTGTGGGCCCAACCCATTTTTTTATCCTGCAAGCGGACTTTAAACCAATCTGTGTGAATCTGAATAATGTCGATCCACTCCCTGCGTTCAACAATATCAAAAACAGGGTATCCCCGACCCGGGCCTGAATAGATATTGACATAGGATACACGAACAGTGACGCGCTCTTCAGCCCAAACGGTTTTAGCACATAGTAGAAAAACCATGAAACTGAGGAAGCTACTTTTCATTAGGTTATTAGTCACTGTCACTATCCACCGGATTGGCAATCCATCGATATATTTGCTGATAGTTGATATCGTCAGTACTGATAAAAACATCGCCGCCGCCGTGCGACCCTACCGAGGCATAAGAGCCCGCTAAAGGTTCCAACAATAGAGCGCTTGCTTCAGGCTGATTAATGTTGGTGAAAGACAGGGCGTTGAGATAATTCTGGGTCATTTCGATACTGTTGATTGCAGTAACGTTGGCATTGATTTTAAAACGTCCGCCTTTGCTTTCATTTGCAAGGTCATCCATGTTGTGGCATCCAGAGGAGGCACAACTTTGGTCATTGATACTTTGATCGAAAAGGGGGTTAACGCTATTAGCAAAACCATCAATGCCGCCAAACTTTAAGGTTTGTGCCGGTTGAAAAGGCTCGTTTTCCACCTTGTCACATCCCGTTAACCTCAATAAAACCCATAATAGTACTGCGAGAACAACGACTGGACTTGTTCCTAAAGTTGATAACTTGTATTTAAAAAATGGTTTCCACACGGTGATATTATCCACTTCATGAGTTGTAGATTAGGGAGCTAGCCCTTCGATCCAAGACACTAAACGTCTGTATTGCGTACCCCTAACGGGCAGATAGGCTGCGGGTTCTAAGGGTGATCCAGTCGAACGGTTAATCTCAGATTTATAGGGGTGGGTTAAAGGGTTATTGCTAACGGAAGCGGGTTTGGCGAGAAGAATACTTGTTTTAGGCGAATTAAAATCACTGATCATTGCCAAAACAGCGTTCAAGTCACTTGGCGCATGACCCGTCAAAATAAATCGATTTCCTGGTGCCTCGGGCCGCGTGATAACAGTAAGGTCCACTGTCTGAGAGAGATCGGTGGGAGTATCATCGGCGGCCTGGGTACGGTGGCAGTAGCCACACTCCGTTAAGAGATCAGGATGAATCTCCTCGTTAAAATGGGTTTTAGCAAGCTCCAACTGCTGATCTGTTATGGTTTGACGGCGCAATTCTGTCAGTTCCAGTGAGTAGCCACTAGCGACATCCTGCGCTGCATCAGTTTCGTAGGGAGAGTTATAGTATTGTGCACCTAGATCAATCCATTCATTTACAATGCGCAGCTCACCTTCGCTTAATAAATTGTTGTGATTCATAAGGTGTCCGTCGAGAGAGTAATGCACAGCTTTGATTTCTGTATGGTTAAGGACTTCCGTCAGTATACTGCTGCGAGAGAGGCCTGCGGTGACTAGTGGCGCTTTTCTGAGGATCAGTCCTTTACCCTGGCTGTCTTGGAATACTTGCGGCAAGTTTTCATTGAGTAGCGGAGCACCTAATAATAACGACTGGTAGGAGGTGAGTCGTCCACGGGCATCTTGCGTGTCAGTCAGGTTTAACTGCGCAGCAGAATTGATACCTGTTCCCGTGTTGCCGGCGTAATGACAAAATGTACAGGTATCGCTACCGAATACTCCACGCTCACGTTCCCATATGGGTTGTATATGTTCTGGGTAGTTAATCACGCCATTCTTTGGCGTCACCGGCACATCTGCATAGTTGAGTTGCTCGGGTAGATCCGCAGCCCGGTATGCGGCGTCCGGGTCTGTCCAGACATCTTGGTATGTAGGTGTGTCACTGAGAATCATCGAACTGCCGTGAGTCTCCCGAGCTAAAGTTTCAGCCATTGTTTCTGAAAATACGGTTTCTGAAAATACGGTTTCTGAAAATACCACTTCTGAAAATACGGTTTCGAAGGTCTCGCTGGTTGATGGCGAATAAAGGCTGTTGGGGTGATCGGATCGCAAGGATTCGGAATTAATCGAAACTTCTGTTCGAGGGGAATGGCATCCGTTGCAAGTGAGCGTCTCGCCCGGTCGTACCTGCAACCAACTTAAATGGGGTGCATAGGAGCGGCCTTTAGCATCCAATATTTCGATAGTAATAGGGGTGTCGGCGGGGACAGTCGCTCGAATGGAGCCATCGGGTTGTACCTCGCCATAGCCCACAATCTGTCTCATTTCGTAATCCGTTTCACCGATAACTTGTTGTGCGATTCCCGAGGGCGTCGGTATTCCTTTTGTAATCCGAAAATAACGAGCAGCTCGATCAGTGGCTGTGGTTTGTTTAGGATCTTTTAGCGCACTGAGATCGGCTATAGACTGTCGCCTATCTGCCGGCTCAACGGGGAGAATAGTAGGGATTGTTTCACCTAAATTTATTGCTAGAACACTAGCATCCATACGTGCCATATTTCCGCTGTCAGTATCATAGACACTTAATATATTGATAATACCCGTGGGGTATTCGTCAGTATTGAGCATCTGCTCTGGAGTAGAGGCAAGGGGAAGGGAGGGTGGTGCGGGTCTAGCTTGAATCGTTACCGCGCCAAAAACACTTTTGTCGCCATCCGCCAAGACGAGAGTTTGCATTGTCTTTTGGTTTCTATCGAACATCACCAACTGGTATTTTGTGGGGGTTTCCTGATTTTCTAGTACAGTGGTAATAGGGTTAGTAAAGCTGACTGTTTGAGTAAATCGGTAGGAGGCAATAAAACGATTACTACCGTCCCATAAAGGATAGGGATTGGCAAAACGGCCGGCCAGGGAAATCTGATCGCCTACGGGTATTTGATGCGCAGTCGGTTGAAACTGTGCTCTAATATCCGATGCTATTTCACCGCCCAGAAAAGCGCTACTGTTGGGTTTGGATTGCTCATCAAAATGTTGATTGTCTATAATGATCACTGCGCCACCTTGGAGAGTACCGCTGAGCGGAAGTACGGAGCAGATGAGTCTACCATCTTCCATTTCTTGCGGTGCCAGGTGGCTGTTGCCCTCACTAAAGGCACCATATTCGATAAAAAGGCCAGTGCCGTTAGGGTTAATGCTGTAGATATCGTAGCGACTTTTATTGCCGAGATGAGACCAGCGACTAAACAGAATTTTGCCATCGCTGCGTACCGATGGAAATCGGTCGTGGCTGAGATTGAAACTGATTTGTTGAATATTGCTGCCGGCGCTGCTCATGGTATGGAGTACCGTAGCGGGGTTGCGCCCGTACTCGTCCATGTAGGTGTAGGGTTCTTGCCCGCGAAATTCCATTAGCAATCGGCTGCGTTGCTGGCGGTCGGATGAGAAAACGATATTTCCATTAGGTAGAAAGGCAGGGTCGATATCGTTGCCGCGGTCATCCAGTAACACGGCGGACAATTCAGCAGCTGCAATTTCATAACGCCAAATATTAAAAGTCTGGTCTTGCGGGCGCCGCATGGAAAACAGCAAGGTGTCTCCATCGAAAGAAACACTCACCCCTTGCACATCTCCGACACCCTGAGTTTCTGTGATAGTAAGATTAATTTCGCCAGCGCTTGGACTGGTGGATGAGCGATAAAACAGATCGCCACCGGCGCAAAACTGGACGCTATCGATGGCGTCGATAATAGCAGAAGTACAGCGTACAACAAAAGCCAGCGCAATAGGTCTCGCTTGCCCCGCCTGCCTGCTGTCGGGGTCTGTATTAGTGAGGATGAGGCTGCCATCTTCGTTAGATCCACCACAGGAGGATAAAAAAATAACAACGGAAAGTGTGAGGAACCGAAGGCATATCCTCAGGTTGATCAAGCTGTTGCTTTTGCGCCGACGGTAAGGCCAGCTTCTAGGGAAGATCGACATTATCATCACTATAGTTTGAGAAAAGGCCGAAAGCTGCATGGTCAAAGGTCGATATAGAGTTGATTGAAAATAATACGCTATCGATATTGTTGTTGGTCTGGCGATAGTGATTTAGTTATTGGAGTAAGCGGGGCGAAAAGTATTATTGTTTTAGTTAAACATTGTCTTAGTTAAACCGGGGGTTTGTAGGTGTGTGAGTGCCGTTGGTTTAACGTTAGCCAGCTTATCATTATGGAGAGTAGAAGGGAAACGGGCAAAATAATTCAGTCGACTTATTCTTGTATCATCATGCCTTGCAGCAACGAAAAACTCATTAGATGGCTGTGTATCTTTGACATTTCTTCAGGGGTATAGGGCATTCCGTTCGCCAACCATCGCTTCATTACGTGATAGCCCGATCCCGTTACATGTTCTACGGCGTATTCAAGATAGCCCGGATCGTCAATGGTGATGCCATGGTTGCGAGCGATATTGCCCATCCAGCGTAAGGCGTGGTGGCGTAATCGGTCGTAACAAATATGGTCAGCATCAGCATTAAAAAGGAGCGTTACCATATCCGCATTTTCCTGAACCAGCGAAAACCCCAGACGGCTTATCAGGGTTGAGCTGTTTTCATCAAAATTTTTCAATACGGGTTCGATTTCTTCCATCAATTCATCTAATAAATCATCGAATAAACAGGAGAAAATCTTTTCCTTGGATGGAAAATAATTGTAAATACTTTGTCGAGAGATGCCCGCATTTTCCGCAATGGTTTTAATACTGACTTTGTGCAACGGTTGTGTTTCTAAGCACGACAACATTGCATTTTTAACTTTTTCTATGGTTTTTTCTGAAACTGAAGTCATCTTATTTTTGGCTTTTAGTAAGAGAGTGAAATTTAATCTACCGCGCAGCTCCTAATTGTATCCCTAACTCCTTGTAATGGTGCTATCCAAAAGTGCGTTTAACTGTAAACCAATGTTTCGAGGCGGAAAAGCGTTATCTAAGATAATCACCCATGACTTCTATGACAATATAGACGACAAGTTGATGTACGTATACATCAAGTCTCTTTTAGACCAATAGTTAAGCGTAATTTGCTTTCTTCTCGTTGTCCACGATAAAAACGCATCATGATTCGCTTGATGCTATATTTGCGAACAAGTAATTATTACACTCATAAAGGTTTAGATTGCGAACATGAGTCTTTAACCGATAGCGAGATTATTTACCTGTATATTAGAGTCTAATATTAAAAGGTTTGTTGGTTATAAGAATTGAATGCTTGTATGGATTGAATAGTTACAAGGATTGAATAGTTACAAGGATTGAATCGTTATACGGATTGAATCGTGGAAGGAACCAATACTTAAAAGAAAAGTTCTTCGGTAAAACGAGCGGCGTAGTGATTGTTGATGGAGGTGAGCATGGTTGAAATTATTCGTTTGGAACAGGTAACCAAACAATACGCTTTGGGCCAAGTGTTAGTGGATGCCTTGAGAGGGGTAGATCTCACCCTCCATTCTGGAGAGTTTTCGGCATTAGTTGGACCGTCCGGCAGCGGTAAAAGCACGCTGCTCAATATGATAGGCTGTGTTGATTTGCCCACCACGGGTAAAGTGTTTGTTGATGGGAATGAAGTGTCACATCAAAACGACAAACAGCTGACTAAACTGCGGTTGCACAAGTTGGGTTTTATCTTTCAAACATTTAATTTGGTGAATGTACTTAATGTTTATCAGAATGTTGAAATGCCGTTATTACTTCAAGGCAAGCTAAGCAAAAAACAACGTCAACACCGTGTGGAAAATCTTATTCATCGCGTTGGACTCAGCGCCCACCTAAAACATAGACCGAATGAATTATCGGGAGGGCAACGCCAGCGAGTTTCCATTGCGCGTGCGTTGGTGGGTAAACCAAAAATTGTCCTTGCCGATGAACCTACTGCGAATTTGGATTCTGTTACCGGTATCGAAATAGTGGATTTGATGAAGGAAATTAATCAAACAGATCAAACTACCTTTCTCTTTTCCACGCACGATGACAGGGTTGTATCGCGAGTGGATCGAGTGATACCTATAGAAGACGGTCTTATCGGGGCGAGTCGGTTCGCGGAAGCCGACAGAGACAGATTAAATCGTGGTGTGGCCTAGTTTTGCCAGAAGGGTCTCACTAAAGATAGTTAGGACGTTAAGATAAAGAGGTTTCATCGGATGAGTTGGAGTGCGCTACAGCTAGTGTTTGAACTCTCATGGCGTAGCTTGTGGAATCACCGTGTGAAAAGCATTGTGGTAGGGACAATTATCTTATTTGGTGTTTTTTTACTGGTGGTGGCTGACGCGTTGTTGGAGAGCATCAATAATGCGATGGAATCGAGTATTACCTCCAGCATTACGGGGCATTTACAGGTCTATGATAAAAATGCTGAAGACAAATTATCGTTAATGGGTATTATCGGTAATCGTGGTGCTAAACCCAGTTTAGGTAAAATTGCTAATTTTGCAGCAGTTCGTGATATTTTGGCATCTCATCCCAATGTATCTGCTGTGGTTCCCATGGGGACTGACTCCACGATTGTTTACCAAGGCAACAGGGTAGACAAAACCCTGGCATCCCTACGTTTAGCCTTAAAGCAAGGGGATGATTCGGAACAGCGAAATCAAATCGAGAAACTATTGATGCTTGTAGGCAAGCTGGAAGAACAATATCGTTTGACCATTGATGTCAGCAATAATCAAGAGAAGTTTCACGCGGCTATCGAAGACCTACAGACGGTACAAGGCGTGTCCTTTTGGCGTAGCTTCGATGAGGATCAAGAGAGTGCTTTACAATTTCTCGATACACGGATCGCTCCATTGGTCAGCGAGGCTAACCCAATATTTTTAGAGTTTTTGGCCACTGATATAGTTCGGTTTAAGGAGGCCTTTTATCGCTTCAAATTAGTAGAGGGGCAAATGCTGCCGGATGGTGCCCGAGGGATAATGATCAATCATACTCAATATGAGGAGTATCTTAAGGATCGAATTGCGCGCATGTTTGATGTGATTTATGTTGCATTAAATACGGAGAACAGAGCCATAAAAACCGATCTTGAGTTGCAGTATTATATTAGACGCCGTGCCAAAGAGTATCAATTGTGGTTGCTGTCCTTGGATGCTCAATCCTCTGAAAAGATGAAAACTGAGCTCGTTGATTTGTTAAATACCAGCCCTCAAATGGCGAACAATAATAATCTAGAGTTTTTTATTCAGCAGTTTCTCAACTTGACCGATGAGAATTTTGACCGGCATTATCGTTTTTTTTACGACAGGATAGCGCCCATGATACAACTCTATCAGATCAATATCGGCGATTTAATCCCTTTACAGAACTTGGGGCCGGGTAGTTCCTTAAAAGCCAAGTTTTATGGCACCTTTCAATTCGAGGGGGTGGAAGATAGCGGTTTTAGTGGGATATATAATTTGATTGATCTGATGAGCTTTCGAGATTTATATGGGTTTATGACAGAAGAGAAAAAATGGGAAATGCTGCAATTGAAAAAAGAGTTTAGTACTGTTGAATTCGATCGTACTGCTGTAGAGGATGCGCTATTTGGTGATACATCATGGTCTAGTCTTAATGATGTTAATGGTGATGATTTTAGTGATGAGCACCAGGATAACGAGTTCGAACTAGAACAGGGGGTTTTAGTCAATACGCAAGACAGGCTACAAACCTTAATTGAGGCACGATATACCCGAGATCAATTAGATCGCGGTCCAGTGCTTAGCGCTGCGATCGTGCTAAAAAATCCAAAGCTACTCCAGCAGACGGAAAATGAAATTAATCAATTAATCATAGACAAAAAACTACCGCTACAAGTTATCGACTGGCAAACTGCTGCTGGTTTCGTAGGTCAAATGATACAAGTGATGCAAATCGTATTGTTCACGTTTATTGTCTTCGTTTTTTGTATCTCTATGGTGGTGGTTAATAATGCTATGCTCCTGGCAACCATGCAACGTTATACGGAAATAGGCACCTTGCGAGCTATTGGAGCAGGGCGCGGCATTATTCTGGGTATGTTTTTTATAGAGAGTTTAATGCTAACCATTATTGCAGGCGGTATTGGCGGTTTGCTGGGATTTTTGTTGGTGCAGTATTTGGGAACGATAGGAATACCCGCTCCTACCTATGAATTCAAGTTTTTGTTTGGGGGCGAGTTGCTTTTCCCGCAAATCGATAGGGACAACATTTATATGGGGCCTATAGTGATTATCGCCGTGAGCGTAGTGGCGACGCTTTACCCCGCATTGTTAGCCACACGGGTTCCACCGGTGGTTGCACTGACTGCTCAGGAGTAACTTAGGTCTAAGCCGTATGAGACAATCGATCGGACTGTATTTTACTATCGCGTTTCGAAGTTTACTGCAGGCTAAGAAACGTAGTTTTTTGTTGGGCAGTGCCATTGCGCTGGTCACAATGCTGCACGTGTTGTTGTTGAGTATCTCTAATGGCTACTTGCAAGGTTTGGTAGACGGTGCCACGTCTGTGGCCGCTGGTCACATTAATGTGACTGGATTATATAAGTATAAATCCACCACAATGTATCCGTTACTAAAGGACAGTTCGGCTGTGCGTAATTTGATTGCCGATGAATTGGATGATGTGACCCATGTCTTGGAACGTAATAGTATCGTGGGAAAAATGATAGGAGAAAAACGAACAATATTTTTATTTTTGCAGGGGATTGATCTAAAAAAAGAGGCAAAGCTAAAAGAAGTACTGACGCTGGCAAAAGAGAGTAAGTATAAAAAGGGAGGTAGGGCCGAAGTTCTTGGGAGCTTTGAAGCGCTTGAGCTTGGAGTAGAAAATGGCATTTTACTCTTCGCAAATCAGGCGGAACAATTAGGTGTCACCGTTGGCGACAGCATCAATTTTCAAGTGCAAACTCTATCTGGTCTTAATGTAGCGGAGTTACGCGTGGTCGCCGTTGCTGAAGATGTGGGTATGATCAGTAGCTTTTTTACCTTTGCTACTCGGGCCACAGTGCAGAACGCAATGTATCTTGGTGAAAATGTATCAGCCCGAATATTAGTGTATATCGAAGATCGTGAAAAAGCGCCTGAGGCACTGGAGAAATTGCGCAGGCGTTTCAGTCAAGAAGGTTATGAAATGACGGATTACGAAGCCAGTTCGTTGATACGTCGTTGGGCCAATTTAGAGCGACAGGATTGGATAGGCCAACGCTTAGATCTGACTACCTGGGAAGATAATATCAGCGAAGCAAAAATTGTCGTGAATAGCTTTACTAGTATTAGTTATGTGCTGGTCACTATTCTATCGGTTATTATTGCGGTGGGTATACTCAATACCTGTTGGATTAGCGTTAAAGACCGAACCAATGAGATAGGCTGTATTCGAGCCATTGGAATGTCTTCGCGAGGGATCTTGGTATTGTTTATGTTGGAAGCATTATTGTTAGGTTTTTTTTGGGCAGTAGTGGGAGCAGGTGCGGGGTACTTGATAGTGGAGCTGATTTCTCTAGCAGAGATACCTATTGATAATGAAGCCATTCGCATTGTGTTATTTTCTACTAAGTTGACATTAGATATCGGGATTATTGATCTGGTGGAGGCAGTGCTGTTTTTTTCTCTCGTGACAGGGATATCCGCGTTATTCCCGTCCATTAGAGCAGCCAGGATACAACCAATACAAGCGATCAATCATATTGCTTAGGGTAAAAAAAATGACGAGATTGCGGGGATACACTGTAAACAAGCTGATGTTGGTGAAACTGAGTTTAATATCCATCGTATTATTCTCTATGACGCTGCCTGCTATGTCACTACCTGCTTTCGCTGCTAATGAAAAACCCCTAATGCAAACCCAAGTTGACGCACTACTTGCGGAAGTAGATGAGCGCAGTAAATTCGAGTCGGATTTTAAAGCGGTTATCTATTTACAGCAAAAACACCGGGAAAAAGGTGAACTGCTATACCAGGCCTCTGTTTATCGACGTGACGAGAATGACCGTTTTATGATGTTGTTCCTGAAACCTAAATCTGATGCGGGTAAGGGATATTTGGTGATGGATAAGAATCTCTTTCTGTATAGTCCCAATACGGGTGATTGGTCCCGGGTGAGTGAGGATCGTATTGCGGGAACGGACACTAACTTGAATAACTTCGAAACTTGGAACTTAGTGGAGCGTTTTAACGGCACGTTTGTGGCGAATGAGAAATTGGGGAAATTTAAGGTTCATCATATTGCATTAGAAAGCAAACCCGGAAAAAAAGTGGATAATCCTAAGATGGATCTTTGGATAGAGATGAACTCTCACCATGTACTGAAGCAACAGGACTTCGCTTTGTCGGGAAAGCTTTTGCGAACCACCTATCGCACTAAATGGAAACTGTTAAGTGATGAAAAAAGCGTTGAGCGTTACATCCCCATAGAAACACGGATATATAATGAGGTAGAAAAAGGTAACCAGACCATTATCGTGATTGATAAAATAGCGCTAAGGGCCTTACCTGCAAATATATTTTCAAAAGCATGGCTAGAGAGCAAAAGCCGGTGAGTCAGCATCCTGCTTCTTTCGGATATTGGATACAGCTTTCTTTGATGATGTTATTTTTAGCTTTCGTGGGCGGAGTTAACGCCGATGAGACCTCCCGCGAAGCAGCGTTGTTTGGCGAAGAGCCTGTTAATAATGAGGAAATTGACGAATTTCAGGGCGTGAGCACTGACTCTATTGTAAAGTTATTTAGTCAAAAGCTCAGTGCTGTTGACGGTCGCCTAGATATTGGAGGTCGGTATTACCATTCAAGTATTTTTCTTTATTCTGAAAATACTAGCATCGGTGAAACCAATATTAGTCATACGGGAGTA
>JAESQG010000453.1 GCA_016765265.1 Pseudomonadales bacterium
ATGGTGGAGGTAGAGACGGTAACTTTGAAGGTTAGGTGGTGGTGATACACAATATGGACTCCTGAGTAGCTAGGTCCTCGTCCCTCAAGCGCGGAATCATCATTTTTAGGCCTAGCATTGATATACTAGCAGAACTAATTCTCGATAACAGTGTGCAAGATTGTATGGGCTGATTTATCATCTACCTGCGCTATGAATTACAAATAGAGGATAACGTGATGATGATGAAGAACAGTAAATAACATGGATATAAGTCACCTAGAAGGGTCGTTGGCGGTCAGTGCTGCGCAGCGTAGTGAAGCGGGAGTGAAACCAGATAATGAGGATTGTGTTGGCATCAGAGTTCCGCCCGAGCCTGAACTCACGGCTAAAGGTATTGCTTGTGTGATCGCGGATGGTGTTAGCGCTGCTGATGCCGGTAAGGAGGCTAGTGAAACCTGCGTTCAGAACTTTCTCTATGATTATTATAGTACCCCGGATTCTTGGGCTGTTAAAACGTCTGCCCATAAGGTGTTAACCGCACTCAACAGATGGCTCTATGCGCAAGGGCAAAGCTATATTGATGCTCAGAAAGGCTATATTACTACCTTTAGTGCTTTGGTTATCAAATCGCAGACAGCGCATATTTTTCATGTGGGTGACACCCGTATTTATCTGTATCGAGACGGTGAGCTAGAACAAATAACAAAAGACCACACTGCATTTGTTGCGCCCGGCCAATCATATCTTGCAAGAGCATTGGGCATTGATGTGGGAGTTGATATCGATTATCGATCAATGCCGGTTCAGAAAGACGACTTGTTTTTGCTGAGTAGCGATGGTGTTCATGATTATATTTCGCATAGGCAGCTAAAAGATTTAATGGCGAGTAACACTGCTAATTTGGATGAGCTGTGCGATAAGTTGATTGATACGGCGACGAATGCAAACAGCCAGGACAATTTGAGTGTTCAGGTATTACAGATTGATGACCTCGCGGTTGAAAATTCTGATGACGTGTATCGTAAACTGTCTGAGCTGCCCTTTCCGCCCGCATTGGAAAAAGGCCTTATTCTAGATGGGTATGAGATTTTAAAGGAGTTGCACGCTAGCAGTCGCAGCCAGCTTTATCTTGTTAAGGATAAAGCGTCAAATCAGACGATGGTGATGAAAACCCCTTCAGAAAATTACTCTGACGATGTTGCGTATATAGAGCGGTTGATAATGGAGGAGTGGGTGGGTAGTCGGATTGACAGTAATTTTGTGGCAAAAGTAATCCGTCCTGAGCGTCCCCGGAAATTTTTGTATTATCTGATAGAGCATGTGGCCGGCGATACTCTCGCCAAGTGGATCAAGAAAAACCCGCATCCTGACTTGTCTGAAGTGGTGAGAATAATAGAGCAGCTGGTAAAAGGTCTGCGTGATTTTCATCGCAAGGAGACCCTACATCAGGATCTAAAACCGGATAATATTGTGTTAGACCACAATGACAATGTTAAAATAATTGACTTTGGTTCAGTTTATATTACTGGGATTAGTGAAATAGAAGCGTCTATTGAAAGGGATATCATTTTAGGAACCGACGAGTATGCTGCGCCGGAATACAAATTGGGAAGAAAATCAGGGCCCAGTTCGGACATGTTTTCTTTGGCGATTATCGCCTATGAGATGATGACAGGCAAGATGCCTTGGGGCGACAAGTTTGCTCGCTGTCGGAATGTTCGCGATTACAGTACTCTGAAATACGTGTCTGCTTATAAGCACAATCCCATGGTGCCAATCTGGGTGGATGGGGCCCTTAAAAAGGCGTTATCGATTAATATTGATTTGCGTTATGATAGTTTTTCAGAATTTCTATACGATTTACAAAATCCAAACGCCGCATTTTTAGAGAAAGAGCTGCGACCTTTGGTAGAGCGTGATTCGGAGAAGTTCTGGAAAGTAGTGTCGGGGTTGTTGCTTGTGAGTAATTTGGTACTAGCCTATTTTTTATTAATGAAAAGATAATGAGTGACGAAAAGTAAGTGCCCAAATTTTGTCGGCCTTCACCGAAGTTTGAAGGCTGTTCCCAGTTTTTTTGTGACTGCAATATTTTTTAGTCGTGCAATTTGCGGCAGCCCATTTTTATAGGGAGGGTAATCTTCTCCTTGGATGAGCGGTTCAAGATATTCTCGCGCCAATTCAGTAATGCCAAATCCATCACGGGTAATATAGTTGCGTGGCATTTTCCTTTCTACGTTAGCCACATCAGAAAGCTTGGCTTCCCCAATAGTCCAAGCATATTTTTTACCGGGTTTTCTAACAATAGTAGGCATAACTGCATTTTTGCCTGCCAAGGCAAAGTCAACCGCTGCTTTACCCATGGCATAGGCTTGTTCAACATCTACGCCTGAAGCTACATGTCGAGCAGCCCTCTGTAAGTAGTCGGCCACAGCCCAGTGGTACTTGTAGCCTAGCTCCTGCTTTATCAGATTGGCCAGCATGGGGGCAACGCCTCCTAACTGCTTATGACCAAATGCATCTTTGGAGCCTGCATCTGCCAGAAACTTTCCATCAGCATAATGGGCGCCTTCACTCACCACCACAACACAGTAGCCACACTTGCGCACTGTGCTCTTTACTTTCTTTAGGAATTTGACTTGATCAAATGCGATTTCCGGGAAGATAATAATATGAGGTGGATCGTTTTCTTGTTCTTTTGCCAGTCCACCTGCTGCTGCAATCCAACCGGCGTGGCGTCCCATGACTTCAAGAATAAAGACTTTAGTGGAGGTTTCACACATGGAGGCCACATCCAAGCCCGCTTCACGAGTGGAGATGGCAACGTATTTGGCCACTGAGCCAAACCCGGGACAGTTATCGGTAATGGGGAGGTCGTTATCAACGGTTTTTGGTACACCAATACAGGTAAGGGGATAACCCACTTCTTGACTCATTTGAGCCACTTTATTTGCGGTGTCTTGGGAGTCGCCGCCACCATTGTAAAAAAAATATCCTATGTTGTGCGCTTTGAAAACTGCTATTAATCGTTCGTACTCGGCACGGTTTTCTTCAATGGATTTCAACTTATATCGACAGGAGCCAAATGCACCGCCAGGGGTGTGTTTCAAGGCGGCGATAGTTTTCGCGGTTTCCTTACTGGTATCAATAAGGTCTTCTGTGAGCGCGCCAATAATACCGTTTCGACCAGCGTAGACTTTTCCTATCTTGTCTTTGTTTTGCCGAGCGGTTTGGATAATGCCACATGCGGTGGCATTAATAACTGCGGTAACACCGCCTGATTGAGCATAGAATGCATTTTTCTTAGTGTTTTTAAATTGGGTTGGTTTAATCTGGGTGGTTTTATTTTTAGTTGTTTTATTCGCCATCTGTCGCTAGGTCTCCAGTTGGGCATTTGCAGTTTGGCGAATGATACTGTAATTCCATTATAATTGCATGATATACGTAGGACTCTATTGATATGGGGATGCTCAACGCAACTGCTGCAAACGACACTACAACACTTTATTTTTTAGATCAGGCAATGGAATAAATATGAAATCAATTTGGATGTTATTTTGGGATATTTGCTTATTTAGACGTGGGCCGGAAGATGTACCAGACTCTCGTTTTTTGGTGAGTACAATGGCGCTGGTCTTTTTGCTTTTTAATACTACCGCCCGTTTGTTTTTGCTGGAGTCGAGTCTGTTTCAATCGCTGATGAGTAGTGTATTGGTCTTGTGCGTCTTCGCAGCGGGTTTATGGTTAGGCTTGAAGATTAAAGGCGGTTTAAACCGCTTCGAACAGAGTATGACTGCACTTTTAGGTCAAGATATGGTGATTTCTATTCTGTCGCTGCCCTTGCTGTTGCTGCTAGTGGCACAGCAACAGCAGGGTGCGCAGCCGCAAGTGAGTAGCATCTTGCTGTTGATTTTTTATGTATGGGATTTGGCGGTGAAAGGTTTTATTTGTAAAAAGGCTTTAGGTGTGGGACCGGTATTGGCATTTATGCTGGCTTTCGCACTCGTTATGGGAGCGATCATGCTTGATAAGCAATTGTTTTATGCTGATTCCGCAATAATTACCAGTCATGATCAAAGCGCTTTATAGAGTCCTGTCTTTTGGCGATACGGTTAAGGGCGATTGTTAGTAAGAAATTGGTCAGGTTGTGATGGATCGTCAATATTGAAGCTAGAATAAATAATAAGACCGGTAGAAATTGAAGGAGTGGGTTTTGCATCTACATATTTTAGGGATCTGCGGTACATTTATGGGAAGTTTAGCAGTAATCGCTAAGGCTTTGGGTCATCAAGTGACCGGGTCAGATGCCAATGTTTATCCCCCTATGAGCACACAATTAGAGGACCAGGGAATTGGGCTATGCCAAGGTTATTCCGCTGAGCATCTAACGCCCCACCCCGATCTAGTGGTTATCGGCAATGCAATGTCTAGGGGGAATGTGGCTGTGGAGTATGTGCTGGATAAGGGTTTACCATACGTATCGGGGCCGCAATGGCTAGCAGAGCATGTGTTGAAGGACCGCTGGGTGCTTGGGGTTGCGGGTACTCATGGGAAAACTACCACCAGTAGTATGTTGGCTTGGATATTGGATTACGCAGGTCTTAAACCGGGTTATCTGATTGGCGGTGTGCCAACCAATTTTGGCGTGTCCGCTCGGTTGGGTGACGAGCCTTCTTTCGTTATTGAAGCGGATGAATACGACAGCGCATTTTTTGATAAAAGGTCTAAATTCATCCATTATAAAGCGCGTACTGCGATTTTAAATAATCTTGAGTTTGATCACGCTGATATCTTTGATGATATTTCGGATATTCAAAAACAGTTTCATCAATTGGTTCGTACTATTCCGAGTTTAGGTTTGGTGGTCATGCCTAAAGGCGACGTAAATTTGGAAGCGGTCATTGATAAAGGCTGTTGGACACCCTGTGAGTATCTCGTGGATGAAGGTTGCGATGATCAAGAAGTCGGATGGGCCACCCGATTGATCAGCGAAGACGCCAGTGAATTTGAGGTGTTTTGGAAAGGGGCGTCGCAAGGAGTGTTACGCTGGAATCAATATGGACGCCACAATTTGAATAATGGATTGGCGGCCATCGCTGCAGCTCGCCATGTTGGGGTCTCAGCCCCTATTGCTATTGAAGCACTAGCGGAGTTTGAAGGTGTTGCTCGGCGAATGGAAATTTTCGGTAAGGCGGGTGGTATTACCCTTTACGATGACTTTGCTCATCATCCAACGGCCATTGAAACGACTCTGAAAGGTCTTAGGGCTAAGGTGGGGGATGAACGCATAATCACGGTCATCGAGCCACGTTCCAACACAATGAAATCAGGGGTGCATAAGGACAAGTTAGCTTTGTCTGTCAAAGCAGCGGACGAAGTCATTTGGTTAAAACCGGATGGTTTAGTGTGGGATCTCAACTGTATAAGCGATGCTTCCTCTACCCCCACCTCGGTTTATGCCTCGGTGGAGGAAATAGTTAGCCATATTGCAGATACCGCAAAAGCAGGAGATCATGTGTTGGTGATGAGTAATGGTGGTTTTGGCGGCTTACACAAAAAATTGCTTGCAAGGCTGAATAGCAGATAGTTTTTACTGGTTTTAGAGGCGAGTTCCCATGAGTTCAACAAAAAATAGGGATAATCTGGAGAGTAGGCTTTCCATTACATTGGCGATTACCGGAGCCTCTGGAGTTCAATACGGACTACGCTTACTGCAATGTTTATTGGCAGCCGATATAAAGGTGTACTTGATGATTTCGAAGGCTGCACATTTAGTGATAGCCACCGAAACAGATTTAAAATTACCGAGTAAAGTTGGCCTATTGGGGAAGGCCTTGATTGATGTATTTTCCCAACAGACGGAGCAGGTGATTGGCCCGGAATTGCTAGAGGTGCTGGGACCAGAACAGTGGACTGCACCCGTGGCGTCGGGTTCATCAGGGCCCCATTCGATGGTAATTTGTCCCTGTAGCACAGGCACTTTGTCGGCAGTGGCCACTGGGGCGAGTAATAATTTGATTGAACGGGCGGCTGACGTTGTGCTTAAGGAGCGCAAGAGGTTGATTATCGTTCCCCGAGAAACGCCCTATTCCCTGATACATCTGGAACATATGCTTAAGCTAACACAAATGGGTGCAATCGTTTTGCCGGCTAGTCCAGGCTTCTACCACAACCCCAAATCAATAAACGACTTAGTGGATTTTATAGTTGCCCGTATCCTGGATAAGCTTGAGATAAAGCAAACTCTAATGCCTCGCTGGGGTTATGCTCTGCAAGGCACTCGTGAAGGTAAAGAACAATCCCGGTAAAGAACAATCCCAAGAAAAAAAGCGCTAGTAAA
>JAESQG010000454.1 GCA_016765265.1 Pseudomonadales bacterium
ATGCGGATGTCCGTTTTGCTACGCCTGATTCTCAATTTGGTATTCCTGCAACGAAGCTAGGGCTTGGTTATGAATATACGGGTTCCGCCGCCTTGGCTAGACTAGTGGGGCCTAGCCACGCACGTGATATTTTATTTTCGGCTCGGCTATTGAGTTCCGACGAGGCCCACCGTATAGGATTGATAAATTTTGTAGTAGATAAGGATGAGCTAGAAGTTCGCGTACGAGAATACGCACAACAAATAGCGACTCGAGCACCGCTCACTTTGAAATTATTTAAAGAGTCCATAAATCAGTTTGAGAGCAACCCCGAAGACAGAGATTATGAGTTGTTAAAAAACATGGTGGACGCCTGCTTCAGCAGTAGTGACTATAAGGAAGGCCGACTAGCGTTTATGGAAAAACGCACTCCGAATTTTACCGGTACATAATGAGAGTCTGCCAGGGATAACATTGAAATAGACAAACCTGCTGTTTAAGCGTAATTTAATTTAAGGATATTATATATGACTAGTTTACGTGACAAGGTTGCCGTGGTTACAGGCGCGGGTAGCGGTATTGGGAGAGAGACCAGTATTGCATTGGCTCAAAAGGGCTGTCATCTGGCGTTGGTTGATGTCAATGCGGCAGGCATGAAGGAAACTGCAGATTTGATTGCCACCCTCGGGTTGCGTGTTTCGACTCATGTTGTGGATGTATCAAATAAAGCAGCAATGATTGCATTACCCGAAGAAGTAATAAAGGAACACGGGCGAGTCAATATTATCATCAACAATGCGGGTGTTGAAATTACTAAGTCCTTTGAAGATCAGACTGTTGATGATATTGAGTGGATTGTTGGTATTAATTTCTGGGGCGTCGTCTATGGCTGTAAATTTTTCTTACCTTATCTACGACAGGAATCCGAAGGGCATATAGTGAATGTTTCCAGTATGTTTGGGTTTTATGGTATTCCCGCGCAGTCATCTTATTGTGCCACAAAATTTGCAGTACGAGGATTAACGGAATCCTTGAGAGCTGAATTGGGCAATAGCAATATCGGTGTAACTTGCATTCATCCTGGTGCGATTAATACTAATATCATGAAGAACGAGCGTACCATAGGTAGTAAACTTGAGGAGAGTTCAGACAAACTAATGAAATATGCTACGCAGCCAGCAACAGTAGCAAAAAAAATAGTAAGGGGTATTGAGAAAAATAAACGCCGAGTTCGAGTCGGCCCCGATGCTTATTTCACAGATTGGTTGGTGCGCTTATCCCCGATTCTTTTTAATATGTTAGCTGGTACAGCTAGAAAACTGATGGGTGCTTGAACGGTATTACGCTTCCATTTTATGTGTAATACAGAGAGTAGGAATAAACGTTTTGAGTCTTTCAAATATTATTCTTTAGCATTTATTCAGATGGCTTCATTTCTAAATAAATGGTGTAGATCTTTTCTATTTAATTTGCTCGCAATGTTTTTCGCATTTAAGCCATTTTTATTTCTGAGACTCAAGTCTCCGCCAAATTCAAGTAAAGTTTCTACCCTATCTGACTTAGACCAGTACACGGCTCTCATTAGGGGGCTGAATCCGGTACTGTCCAGGAGATTAGGGTCGGCATTATGTTGTAATAAAAATGTAAGGGGCGTGCTACTGGTGGAGTCTAACACATGAACCAACACTGACCCGGTGACCTCAATTTCTTTCATTCGTAACAAATCAGACAGCAGTAAATCCAGTACTTTTCTACCGTTGACTCCGAGAGCTAAATCTGCAACGACGCGTGGAAACTTAGCTTGATAGGCTTGTGCCCTCGTAAGATGATTGATTGCTAGGTTTCTATCCTTTGCAAAAGTTGTCGCCGCCTGGGTGATAGCTCTCATGGCTTTTACGTGCGGAAGGCTATAGCAAGTTGCTCTTTCTGCCATGTTAAGTAATTCGTCTGTCCGTTTATAGTCTCTGTCATGAGTTAGCAAAAAAGCGGCGTGAGCGCCAATAGTACAATCTTGTTTCTCAGGAAAGTCCGTATGAATGACTTCGTATAAAGCTTTGGCTTTTGGTAGCTCATCTTGAGTAACATATATATTAGCAAGTTGTCTTAAACCGTGGTAACGGGCACGCTTATTATCAGCGGGTTCATCTGATGCTAAAACCAGTTTTTCAAATTCTTGAGTAACACCTCTTAGATCGTCATGGTGTTGGTACCAAAGTGCTCGATTGTTGTGTAGCCAAAGGTTGTTTGTCCCTAGCTGTTGCGCTTTGTCGTAGGATGCTAAGGCCTCATCATATTCATGTAGAGCAGTTTGTACGTAGCCTAAAAGAACATAGGTATTAGCGAAATCTGGATCTATGTTTAGCGCATTAGAGAGTATTTTTTTGCTTGTTTAGCACTCTCAGAGGGATGCCATTCACTGTATTTTCGACTTGATTTGATAATGCTGCGGGCAATTTCAATGTAAGTGGGAATATAAGTAGGATCAAGCTCCATCGCCGTGTCTAGCATTTCTCTGGCATCTCGCTTTTTACTTTTGGTATTAAAAGAATAGTCAATAAGGTTTTTTGCTCGCTGATGTAGTGCTATGGCTCGATGTCTTGGAGTGTTTAGAGTGAAGCCAATAGTGTCGACAAAGGTATCTATTGAAATGTTTTTAACGAGTAGAGCGTCGATCTTTGACCAAAAAGGTTTTGCATCTTGCCCTGGTGTTTGACCGATTAGTATTTTACCGGTATCTGATTTCTTTTGGCTGTATTCAATCTTATCGATGGGGTAGTTGTGCGAATTTAGGGTTCGTATAACGGCTTGTAGAGAGTTGACGGAAACGTTGTCGCCAAATATCAAGCTTGGAATGCAGGTGGTACAAATAGCGAGATTCAAAGTGATATCGATAGGTGAAAAGCCTTGAGAAACTAAACTTTTAGCAAAATCTATGTAATTGGGAATATTACGGTAGACTATAACCCGTTTAAGGGATGAAAAACGATTGGTCGTTTCATTCATATGTTCTGCTAAATGGCTTTCGCTAGGCCAATGCAAAGGGATGTCATAGGTTTTTTCAAAGTAGTTACGATCCCTTTTAAATGGATTGTACATTTGGCCCAGAATCGTTTTCGTATCATAGGCAC
>JAESQG010000455.1 GCA_016765265.1 Pseudomonadales bacterium
ATGGTCTTAAATGTAGTGATACACAAAGGTAATATTGATCAAATAGAAGAGATTATTCAACTCGCAGAGTCGCTAAAGGTAGACTACATAGAACTGGCAACCGCACAGTACTACGGTTTTGCCTTAGTCAATCGCGATCAACTATTACCTAGCCGAGAGCAATTAGAGCGAACAGAAAAAATCGTCAAAACCTATCAAGAGCGTCTAGAAGGCAAGATGAAGATCTTCTACATCATCCCCGACTATTACGAAAACAGACCCAAACCTTGTATGCACGGCTGGGGAAAAATATTTTTAACAGTGACCCCCGATGGCACGGCCCTACCCTGTCACAGTGCTCGCGAGCTGCCCGGCATCGAGTTTCCCAATGTGGTGGGCAATGATCTCAAATCCATATGGTATAAGTCAGAAGCCTTTAATCATTTTCGCGGTGATTCCTGGATGAAGGAACCCTGCCGTAGCTGCCCGGAAAAAGAGAATGACTATGGCGGATGTCGTTGTCAGGCTTACCTACTAACGGGCGAAGCCGAACAAGCTGATCCTGCTTGTGAATTATCTCCTTACCATCACCTTGTCCAAGAGGCTAAGGCCGATAGTGGACCTAAACCCTTTGACGAGGACCTTATTTTTCGGAACAGTGCTAACAGTAAAAAACTTATAAAAATATCGACATAAAACTCAGGATAAAACCAACTATTTATAATCAAGCAAAGATAAGAATAGATGTCTTCTGCAGAAGCTTAATGATTTTCTTATTGCCCCACTAGCTCTGAAAAATTCGACTGACTTGATCAAACCTTAAAGCGACGGTGCCATCGCTAAACTCAAATTCATTTCCAGAATACACTAAATAAGTTCGATTGACTGAGTTAGTCAACGATGATATTCGTTTTAACCCCTTCAAGTGAGAGCCTCGATAGGTAGCACTGGCCTTCACTTCGATGGCCGTTAAGTGTCTGCCGTTTTGGAAGAGAATATCAACTTCACTGCCATTACTATCTCTAAAAAAATAAAGGTTAGGCAGCTTTCCTTGATTACATCGTGTTTTCAAACATTCAATGACAACAAGGTTTTCAAAAAGCTGACCTATCAACGGGTCTCGGGCAACTTGCATAGAGTTTTCAATACCTAATAAAAAGGCTAAAAGCCCCGTATCCATAAAATAATACTTGGGAGATTTAACTACACGTTTACCGAAGTTCTCAAAATAGGGAGACAACTTATACACGATGAAAGAGGCTTCAAGAATTGATAACCATTCTTGTATGGTATTAGCACTAACCCCAACATCATTAGCGAGGGAACTATAATCCATTAGCTGACCCACACGACCTGCGATCAGTTTCATAAACTTTTCAAACAACGCAAAATTTTTTAGGTTGATTAGTTGCCTGACATCACGCTCCACATAAGTTTGATAGTAATTTGAATACGCTTGAGTTGGTCGTTGATGTTGGTCATATATGCGAGGAAGAAATCCACGATATATATACTCGTAGGGATCGCTGAAGGAGACGCCTGCATCCGACAACTCGTCGATTGAAAATGGATAAAGATTCAATATGCTGGTCCTACCTGCAAGCGATTGACCTATCGCCTCGCGCAACGCAAGCTGATGAGAACCCGTCAATACAAATTGACCATTGCGCCCTTCGGCATCCACTATCACCTGAATATAACTCAGCAATTCAGGGACTCGTTGGATTTCATCAAGAATGACATTTTCTTTAAACTGCGCCAAAAACCCTTTCGGGTCATCCGTGGCAAACTCTCTTATTTCAGGTGCCTCTAGATTGAAATACTCATATGTGCTGAGCACACCTTTGGCCAGCGTTGTTTTTCCAGCCTGACGAGGCCCGAGAATAGTCACTATGGGGTATTCGGTCAGTAGATTCTGTAGTTCTTCCGTCATTTTCCGTTTAATCATTGCTTAAGCTTAAGTTATGTAATACTAATATTCAACTTCTATATTACATATTTATTAAGACCTAAGCCTTTGTTTTTATTATATGTCTGAAATCGTCAGTGATATTAAAAGATTATCTGACCCTATTTGGACTCTACTCTACAGGTTAAGATTACAGGATTGATGAGCTTGCCACTTTGTGGGTTCATCTCCAAAATGAAATAACAACCGTAGCTAAACTAGGCATGTATAACTCTGTGAGAGAATTCAAGCAGGGTATTGGCAGGGGAAGGAAAAAACGTTATTTTTTTACTTCTGATATGATTCTACTGCTATGAGTTTCTAGAACAATTTTCCAGAGATATAGATAGGTGACAATCTCTCTACTTAATCAATCATTATTGCACTTGACCACTTTTTTAATTTTTATACCTATCGGTAAATTATCATCAGATTATTTTAGTCGGAGCATTGAATTTTTATTATGAACAGCTCAAAGAAACCAGAAATTCGACATCGATATGAACATCACCATCTTGCCTCAAGCCGATGGGATGATTTTATAGTACGCCCGGATGACGTCATCATCTCGACTTCTTATAAGGCGGGCACTACTTTTATGCAGACTATCGTCGGTAACATTATTTTTCATCAAGATGGTCCACCGGATTCGATACAAGACCTTTCTCCTTGGCTGGATATGCGCCTATCTCCAAAAAAAGGAACAAAAAAATTATTGGCAGAGCAATCACACCGACGCTTTATCAAAACCCATCTACCACTGGATGGTTTAAAATTTCACGAGCAAGCTAAATATATTATGGTCGGACGAGATCCACGGGACGTATTCATGTCACTGCTCAATCATTGGGGAAACCATACTGATCTATTTTACTCTACGATGAACGATAGAATACCCAACAAGTCTGGTGACCAATTTCCAAGAATGGGAGACGACGTTCATGAGACCTGGGCAGATTGGATAGGGAAAGGTTGGTTTGATTGGGAAAACGATGGTTATCCTTATTGGTCACACCTAGGTCATTGTCTTAGCTGGTGGGAGTTCAGGCATTTACCCAATATTGAGTTATTTCACTATCAGGATATGGTGGACAATCTCGAAGGAGAAATGCGACGCGTTAGCAAATATTTAGATATCGATGTACCGGAAGAAGCTTGGCCTCGTCTAGTAGATGCCTGCTCTTTCGAAACAGTAAAGAAAAACCCACTCCCCGTAACAGGCAAAAATATGGACATCATGTTTAAAGGAGGGGCAGACACTTTCATAAACAAAGGAACCAATGGTCGTTGGAAAGACGTGCTTACAGATGATGAGTTAGCCCTTTATAAAAATGTAATGGAGCGCACCTTACCTCAAGATTGCGCACACTGGCTAGAGAATGGCGGTCGAGTAAATTAGAAGGTCTATTCCGTAAAAACCAGCATCGTTCCCATTTCCCAAAACATAGCCTTTACGCCTAATAACGCTGAGCACCTCACGCGTCTTCACGATTCAAGTGCGCCACCCTGTTTCCGGAAAAAGGGCAGGTGCAAACCTCGCAACTTAATCAAAAATAACAATCATTGCTAAAGATTGCTAAACTACGCATAACAAAACGGCAAAATAATGGGTTAAGGTAATGAATATATCACTCACTCCTCAGCTAGAAAGGTATGTAAAACAAAAGGTTGATACCGGCATGTATAACTCGGTAAGCGAAGTTATGCGCGAAGCACTACGGTTGCTCGAAGAACGTGACGCCCTTAAAGAGATAAAGATGGAAGCTCTGCGCCGCGATATTAAGGCGGGCATTGACGAGTTAGATCGAGGGGAAGGAACGCCTCTCAGCATGGACAATATTAAAGCGAAAGCGCGGGCTATAAAAGAGAAAAGAGATTAGTGCGAACACTGATTAAAGCGCCCAAGGCCGAAGCTGATCTGATTGATATTTGGTTATATGTTGCAGAAGATCAGCCGGTGAATGCTGATCGTTTACTTGATCGGCTGAACGACGCGGCGCTGTCCCTCGCAGAAACACCGAGCATGGGAATGGATAGGCCCAGTTTATCTGAAGGACTTAAAAGCTTCCCTGTTGGCAATTACATTTTGTATTACAGCGTCAGCACATCAGAACTTGAGCTGGTTCGGGTGCTGTCTGCATCCAGAGATATGATCAACCTGAGCTGGTAACACACATTGTTAATCCCGGTCGAAACCCGTAGTTATTTGCCGCAGCTTCAAATTAAGTCTGTTCCTTCCCAGCCTAATTCAAACGGATTGCCAAAATAATCTTTATTGTGAGAATTCGGGAAACTAGGAATGCCAATTAACGATACACTGCACAAAGTAAGTGCAACCTGATATTTTTAAGCAACAGCGGCCTCATACGGCTAAGCTCGGGTTAACACCGAAACAAATAGATGAGACATTTTATAGAGAATTGTCAGGTCTTAGTTGACCACTACAGTCCATGTAGTTTTGATGTTTAAGGGAGGGGCAGATACTTTCATAAGCAAAGGAACTAACGGTCGTTGGAAAGATGTGCCTACTGATGATGAGTTAGCGCTTTATAAAAATCTAATCCGTAAAGGCCAACAGTCTTAATAGCGAGATGGATCCTTATACATTAAAGTATCATCAAAACCGCTAAACAGTTTCTCATTCCACCAGTCAACAGTATTGTTTTTCTTCACTCCGCGATCGGGATCATTGAAGAAAACAGTGGATTCGCCCACACCGGTAAGTACAATCGCGTGACCCACTCCAAACCATTCTCCGCAACAGAGAATGGGACCGTAGTCCTGTAGGTAAGTGGCAAGGTCTTGTGAGCTGTGTACAGATTTTTTAGGCAGTGATTTCAGCCCTACCTGTTTAGCGAATTCTTTGAATTGGGAATATTGTAGCGGAGTTGTATCGGCCACTGCATAGGCATCAAAATGGGTTGCCATAGGGCCTTGACGGCCTGTTTTCTGTTGTGAATAAAGCCAAAGCATATAAGCTGAGGCGTTCCAGCAACTATTGTCTTTGGCCTGAGCTCGCAGCGGTACGTTTAATAACATGATCTACTCCTTAGATATATTTTAGGATTTTGGTTCAGCGTAATGAATTTTGATAAAGACTACTCCGACCCTGACTCTTAACATTAGGAATTAGTAACAAATGAAATGGTAATAATACCGAACACTCTTAGTTTGATCCGCTAACACTTCCCGGCTTTGCTATTTCTGCAGTACTCGCAGCTACATTGGCGGGCAATGGAATTTTTAATTTGTGTATCCCATGCGACTGAGAAGTTATTACAGCGACTCTGTGAAGTAGATTGCAACCGTAAATTAACGGATTAGTCGCTCAACCAACAAATCTTGCAAATCTCGACGGGTATCGACGACCGCCATAATGAATACACGACTACCTTGAATTTGATAGATAATTCGATAGGGTTTGAAATAGAGTTGCCGATAGTTCGTCACGCCAACGTTAACTAGTTCAGGCACCCTTCGACCTCGGCCTGGTTCGATTTCGAGACTGTATGAAATGGTTTTTATTTTATCCAGAACGTACTCTGCAGAAGCGGGAGTGTCATTTTCAAAAATATATTCATAAATATCGACGATATCTTTTTCTGCTGCAGCGGTAACAACAACGTTATATTTCGTCATTGATACCCTCAATCTGCTTCCTAATATCCTTAAACGCTTTCTTTGCTGGTTTAAAACGCCCTTCTTCCAAATCCTTCTGCCCCAAGGCTAATATTTTTAAAAGCGCAATTGAGCCCATCATTTTCTCGAAACTCTTGATGTCCTGAAGCACTGCAGTAGCCTCGCCATTCTGAGTAATTATCAACGGCTCGTTAGATTTTCTCAGGTTTTTTAAGATATCAGCCGTGTTATTTTTCAGATAACTGACCGATTTAACGGAATCACTTAATTTCACCAGCACGTCTCCTTAAGTCTTTATTAGATCTATATTAAGACATAATTATGTCTTTTATGGAGGGATTGTCAAGAATATAGGTCTATATAACCAACGGTAATACACCACATAAAAAATATGAATTGGTTTTTAGTCCGCCAAGTTTGTATATTAGGCGCATGGAAACTTGGGTATTTTTTACAATTCTTGCGGTAATCATGCAATCCGTTCGCACAGCTGGGCAAAAGAAAATTGCCCAGAGCTTATCGGCGCAAGCCACTACGCTCGTGCGCTTTTTATACGGTCTGCCTTTTGCGTGGCTTTATGTTATCGCGGTTTTTTACTTTTCAAAAACTGATGTTCCTACTTTGCACTCAACCTTTGCCCTTTGGACCATTTGTGCGGCCATCGCCCAAATAATTGCAACCTTATTTTTGGTGAAAGCTTTGAGCATTAAGAACTTCGCCGTAGGTTCT
Source organism: Pseudomonadales bacterium (assembly GCA_016765265.1). Lineage (GTDB taxonomy): Bacteria > Pseudomonadota > Gammaproteobacteria > Pseudomonadales > DC-out160 > DC-out160. The sequence goes on from JAESQG010000455.1 coordinate 6,296, forward strand.
GCTCTCGCAAAAACAGAGGCCTTAATGGCCGCTATTATTGGTGCGTGTTTTTTCTCTGAGAATTTGACCTTTATAGGTTACGCCTCCGTTTTTATAGGCATGGTGGGCGCATTAGTGGCTAGCGATTGGAAAATAAATTTGTCGGATCTGACGGAGAACAAAAGCATTCGATATGGATTAATCGCTGGGTTGGCATTTGGCCTAACATCCGTATGGGTAAGAGAGGCTAGCTTATCACTGGACTCGTTGCCATTGTCCAGTGCGGCAATCACCTTGGCCATCGTCGTTAGTTTACAGACTATTATCTGTTGCGCATGGACAATCGTGGTAGAACCTAAGCAGTTTCAGTTAATGGCAAAAAAATCCTCTGCTTGTTTTTTTATTGGGATAACGAGCATTGTCGGCTCGGTAGGTTGGTTTAGCGCGATGAGCCTTCAAAACGTGGCTGTGGTAAAAACCCTAGGACAGATTGAATTTGTATTAATTTTTATGATTAGTCATTTTTACTTTTCCGAAAAAATAACGGCTAAAGAAACATTCGGTATTGCATTAATTGCGGTGAGTGTTCTGTTACTTTTAATTTTTTATAATTAAAGTACAGCTTAAAGCTGCGATTGAACCCAATTGACTATATCGCTGGCACCCATCGCACCCGGTTGACGGGCAACCTCGCGGCCTCCCTGAAACAGCGCTAAGGTTGGAATACTGCGGATGCCATATTGGGCCCCAAGGGTGGGTTCCGTCTCGGTATTAACCTTGGTCAAACGCACCTGAGGCTCCAATTGTCCTGCGGCTTCTAGAAAGGCGGGAGCCATCATTTTGCAGGGCCCACACCATGGTGCCCAAAAATCCACGAGCACAGGTATCTCATTGCGCTGGATATGCGTATTGAAACTTGCCGTCGTTAACTCTAGCGGATGGGCGGTAAACAAGGCCAGATGACACTTCCCGCACTTAGGTCCATCGCCTAATCGACCTGCTGGAATGCGGTTTAGTGCCTCGCACTGGGGGCAGACTATATTTAAGTTATCGCTCATATGGCTGTCTCCTAAGGACTCCCTCACAAAAATCAGCGCTATTACAACACTTAAAACAACCGACAGTCCAGCAAGCCTAGACAACAGGTCAAAAAAAATGCTACTAAAGTGGTTCGTGCTTTTACTACTAGAAACAAGCACTATGAGAAACAAGGAATAAACAGTGGAGAACTCAAACTCTGAAGAGGTGAAACCATTTGTAAACTGGTTTAGAAACACCTCTCCTTATATCAATGCCCATCGAGACAGAACCTTTGTGATTGGTTTTGGCGGCGAAGCGGTGTCTCACCCTAATTTTCATAATGTCATTCATGACATTGCGCTACTCAATAGCTTGGGTATCCGCTTAGTCTTGGTCCACGGAGCACGTGAGCAGATCAATGAGCGCTTAGCTTTACGCAATATCACTCCCAAGTTTCATTGCGGATTGCGAGTGACAGACGAGGACACCCTGACCTGTGTCCAGGATGCTGCTGGCACAGTTCGCATCCAAATCGAAGCCCTATTGAGCATGGGTGTGGCTAACTCACCGATGCACGGTGCGCAAATCCGCGCAAGTTCCGGCAATTTTGTGGTGGCTCAACCCATCGGCATTATTGATGGCGTTGACTACTGTCACACAGGCAAAGTGCGAAAAATTGAAACTGAGGCTATTGCTAAGCAACTAGATGACAGAGCAGTAATCGTATTGTCGCACCTGGGATACTCTCCCACCGGGGAGGTATTTAATCTGCCCGCTGAGGAGGTGGCCAAAGAGGTCGCCATCGCACTTAATGCCGACAAACTGATCTTTCTCACAGAGCAAGAGGGACTGATGGGGTCAGACGGTCAACTTGTTCGCGAGTATATACCCAAAGATAATCGCCCCTCAGACACCGCCGCCGGCAATAAGACTAGCATTAACTCCCACTTAAACGCGGCGATCAGCGCATTAAAAGGCGGCGTGACGCGCTGCCATCTTATTGGTTTTCAACAAGATGGTGCCCTGCTTCAAGAGCTCTTTACCCGAGATGGGCAAGGCACCCTGCTCTCCTCTGACAGTTACGAGACTGTCAGGACCGCCACCATCGATGATGCGGGTGGTTTAATTGAACTGTTGGAGCCCCTGGAGAAGCAAGGCGTTTTAGTTCGCAGATCAAGGGAAATGCTGGAAACCGAAATAGAACAATTCACGGTAATCGATAGAGACGGTATGATAGTGGGCTGCGCAGCATTGTATCCTTTTATTGATCAACAATTAGGCGAGCTAGCCTGCGTTGCCGTTCATCCTGATTATCGCGAA
>JAESQG010000456.1 GCA_016765265.1 Pseudomonadales bacterium
CATCCCGTCATACAGGGGCCAAGGTTCAGGCATTTATCTCGCCCCCCATAGGCTTGCGAAATTATTGCACTATCAGACGGCCACCAATGCCAGCCTAACTTGTTATAGCCTTTTGCAATGGTCTCTCCCAGCACGCCTAAAGGGATGGGCGGTAAAGGAGGCTGTTTCGGCGGGCAGGATGGATCACCTGCGAGACCTGAGATACCCATCATACGGTCATTTTCAGCAAAGTAGGGTTCTAGCAAATCGTAATCAACAGGCCAGTCATCGGCAACCCCATCAAGGGACTTGACTCTAAAATCCGAGGGATGAAGCCGAGGAAAATGAGCACCATAAAGTATTGTGCTGCCGCCTACACCATTAAAATTGACAACAGTAATAGGTGATTCATCGTCGTTGATGGGATAGTCCCAATCATTGGCACGCACATTAGGATCAATATGCATTTCCTTAAACGATCGCGCTTCCCAATCCAGTTTTGTAGTGGGATATTCAGCAGATTTCGTCCAATCACCCTGTTCTAGGCATAGAATACGCATGCGTGTATCCACAAGGCTCCAGGCAACAGCCGCGCCGGATGCACCGGCACCGACAATTAATACATCAACAATATCTTCGGACACATCAATTCTCCTAAGTCAGGGTCAACCGAAAGATAACATACAAATGTACCGACCCTCTGGAGTTTTTAGTCTAAACGGCTACCAAAAAATTTAAGGAAACCAAATAGAGAACTAAATTATTGGCCCATCATCACCTTAATTCTATTGACATCTGATCCTATAATGAACTGAGCCTAGCTACACGTGAAACATATTCTTTCATGATGTTTATCACATTATTGGTACTATAAAAACGGAGAATCTTAGTGGCATTAATAAACAGAAAGATTGGGTACGATGAAGTAGAGACGCGAGATCTGAAGTTCAACATGGATCGGTCCAAAGTGAGCAAGTATTGGTTTAACGATGATCCATGGAATACCCTTTTTATGAATGCAATTTTGGCGGATGTTCCCGATGGAAAATTAAAGCCTGCGATGGCCGCAGTTTGACTTCCTATACCTAATATTCAGTTTATCGTTGTTCGAATAAAAGTAAAAGCCGCCTGCAGGAGCAGCGGCTTTTGTGTTTTAGGACGGATGAATGCGGGAATTGGAATGGCCTATAGCATAAGAGGTAATACTCCATTTATGACGCGCATTTATCATTATCGTATCAAACTGAATTCAGGATCTAAAACAACGGGTAATTGAACTTCAAATTCAACGCCGCTAAGATCAACTCTATTCGATGCACTAACCTGGCCGCCATGAAACTCAACAATCAATTTCACTATAAACAATCCAAACCCTAAATGCGTTTTTCCTTGAGCCTTGTCGCGAATCGATACCAGCGAATCAAACAGCTGATTTTGCATAGTTTCAGGCAATAGCGGCCCATCGTTACTCACAACAAGTCTACAAATTTTTGTATCTTTTTCTAATAAAAAACGAATTGAGCCATTTTGCGGTGTGAATTCGGCTGCATTTTCAAATAACTTATCGAGCATTTGCGCCAATAGTTCGGTGTTGCCCTGAAGGTAAACCGGATCATCGGATATATCCGTAACCAAGTTCTTTCCTTTATTAGACGATTGATACGTCGCCACCAAGTTACGTAGGATTTCACATAACTCGACTGTTTCCATTTCTGCACTTGAGATACTTTGTTCAACACGGGTAGCCTCACTCATGGCGGTAACAATATGTCGTAGACGCTCCAACCCGTCTTTGGCTCTTTGCATATACACTTTTGCATCGTCATCAAGTGATTGGCTTTGCTCCAGATTCTCCAGGGATGTTCTGACCATAGCCAGTGGCGTACGCAGTTCATGTGATAGTTTTCCTGATAGACTTTTTAAATAATGAGTGTATTCGCCTAAGCGATTTTGCATTGTGACAAAACTACGACTGAGATCACCGATCTCGTCTCGAATTTTAGACGCTTTTATTTGTACGCTAAATTCGCCTTCTGGACTTATCACTTGAGCCGCTGCAAGGCTAAGTTGATTAATTCGGGATGAAATAATCGTCGCAAAAAAGAGTAAGGCAAGTGTGATCATCCCTATAACAAGAAAACTGATTCCGAACAAACGTGATATTGCTTGGTTGCTCACTGACAAAATAGCCTCGCTATCTTGTTCTATAATTATGGCACCGGCGACATAAGACTTGTTGCTTTCATCAATTCCAAAGATAGGGTAAGCGGCGGTAACGATCGCCGCGGCAAGGCGGTATTGTTGCCACAGGCCTTGTTTCCCCCCTTGTAGCAAAGGACTTATATAGGCTTGTATCAGTTGCCCTTTACCACGATCATGCAAACCCTCTCTCGGCAAGTACTCGTCGCTCAATATAAAACGATAGCACTGGTTGAGTAAACTAGATAATAAAGAACGCCAAGATTGTTGTTGGTCAGCATCATTTTCTTTTTCATAGGTTTTTTCATATACGCCACTATTCTCTACCTCACTCGACAGGTTTCCATAAATAGAAGCAGAGCCCTCTGATGGATAGTCACTTTCAGCCAGTAGCCAGGCTTGTTGATCGATCACCAAAAGCCGTCGCTGTTCGCCTGCATACATATTGACGATTCGTTTGAGCTTAGGGCGGGGCAACACAACACGGCCTTTAGGTAATAGATATCGAGATGAGGTGTAACTGTCCTGGGCGTCAACAATTTCAATTTGAAGTTCATCAGCCAGTGCGCTTAATGGCAAGGTTATTTCAAGATTGTACCCAGATTCGGTGTCTTGCCAACTGCCTTCTATACCACGTCCCATCTTTATGACCCTGGTATTGGTTCCGCTGGCATTGGTTCCGCCGACATTAATCGCGCCTGGCGCGCTGGTATTTAAGGTGATGGTATGACGCTCGTCTCTGGCATCAAAAAAATGCAGCAGCACCCGATCACCGTTGCTGAAGGACAGAGTGGGATTGTAATAATTTGTAGTGTTATCCGGAACCGATAGGAACAAATACAAACTGCGATGGAATACGCCCGCCACTAAGGAGACTGTTTTATCGCGTCCTCCCATTTTGGCTAGCGGAGATACTTCAAACCTTTGAGGTATATAACTCTGCCATTCGTCATCGTAACCATCCAATATGCCTGCTGTCTTAAGATCAAAAGCGTGAACGCTTACCGTGGTATTTAAAGAGTGGCTGATGGCAGGTGAGAGTTGTTGGCTCACGCTACGGGCGATTTCTTGCAGGCCTTGAACAGTATTGTCACGGAGCGTAATTTCTAACTCCTTGATGTATTGGCAACCCGCCCATGGTAAAGCTAAGGTCAGTAGGACTATGACTAACAATTGTCGTCGTAGGCTCATGAACTAGCGTCGTTATCATTAACTTGCCAGCGATACCCCATTCCATAGGCTGTTTGGATCGCATCAAAGGCCGAATCTAAAGCTGCAAACTTTTTCCGCAAACGTTTGATATGGGATGTAATGGTATTATCGTCCAACACCGTTTTTGCTGCTTCCATTAACTGTTGTCGCGACTTAACGTGTCCAGGATGTTTTGCTAATGACTGGACCAGATAAAATTCAGTTACCGTTAAATCCACAAGCACTCCCCTCCAATGCGCCGTCATGCGTTCTAAGTTGAGAGTCAGAGGTCCACGAGAAAGGGTGTGCCCGAGCTCTTCCGGTTCCTGTAACGCCTCTACCCTTCGAAACAATGCCGAAACTCGCGCTACCAGCTGAGTAACACTGATATCTTTGGTGAGGTAGTCGTCCGCGCCCAAACGTAGGCCAGACACTATATCTAACTCGCTATCGCGAGCAGTCAAAAAAATAATGGGGATCTGCGGGGATAAGGCCCGCAACTCTCGACAAAGATTAAAGCCGCCGTCAACATCATCGCCTAAGCCAATATCAATGACCGCAAGATCCGGTAGATGCTGCTTGAACGCCTGTAGCGCACTAGCTCGATCTGCGTGTACCGAGACGCGAAAACCTTGCCGTGAAAATACATCTCGGTAGTTCTCCCGAATAGTCTCTTCATCTTCAACAATCGCGATGCTTTTACTCAAGTTTTTATACCCCCCGAGAGCCTATGTTACACGGTTTGTTTTTTAGTGATATTAGACACCTCCACCTAGGGACACAAGTCCTTGCCACAATTCGCCGTATTTTAACTGAATTGATCCGAATGTTGTCTCAAGAAAAACGCCTTTAATTGTTTCAATAAATAATAACATCCCATGTAAAACTAAAAGGAGCAAAACCATGTTAAAACAAGTATGTCGAAATTTAAAGCAGTTCAATTCCCGCCTAACAGCGGGACTTTTCGCGGGAGCAGTAGGCGTCTCTACACTCCATGCCTCCTCTTTCGAGGTTGATAATTATAGCGATCTCTTACTTCCAGACGAAACTACCACCACCTCTGAGGCATCTTCTTACCATGAGTTGTCTTTTCCCGACGAGTTGGCGACTCCCAGCCAG
>JAESQG010000457.1 GCA_016765265.1 Pseudomonadales bacterium
AATCGCTGATATAAATCAGGTACCATTTTTTCCAGTATTTTTAGGTTACTGCTAAAACGCTGTTGTATCTCATGTTCAGCAACTAACGTTTCCGCCCGTAACACCGTTTGTTTTATTTGCTTGGTTCTCTCGTCCATACCTGGCACAGTAATATCTCCATCCAATTTCGCTATTTCGCCTAGCCCACTATTAGCAATAGCCTATTAGTTAAATTAAAGCAAAACCCGCACCATCTAACCCTTAGGTGGTATTTGGATTAACTTATTGTGCTTGGGTAACAACAGTTATAATAGCTAAACTAGTCGATCAGAATACAGGTAAAACAGAAAAACAAGCCGCAAAGAAGTGATAGGACTAAGTGAGACAGTAAGAGTAAGAGTAAGAGTAAAAGTAAGAGTAAAAGTAAGAGAAGAGAAGAGAAGAGAAGAGAAGAGACCCAGTATCTCTTACTTTCTCCTTATATTCGATAATGCTTCGAACGCTTGGGTCAAGAAATTGTTAGTTGCTGTTAAACTAGCAACTAACAAGTCCATCGTATTAAATTGCGCTAATATGCGGGCTTCATACTTATCAATACGACGATCTAGCTGCAAACGATCTTCCGCAATTCGCGATATAGACTTAGTAAAACCTTCATTTTGGGTGGCGATAATACCTTTCGAACCGATCAGACTTTCCAACAGACTATCAAAAGCGGAGGCAAAACCTCGAGTGAACACTACATCGCCTAGAATGCCTGTTACATTAGAAGTCACTAATAGTTTAAGGCCGTCTGCATCACCGCTATTAGCCGCCAAATCCCGACCGGCTCCCACCGCGTCGGCTCCATTAATTTTTCCGATAACATTAACACCGGCTGTACCAGAACTTAGAGAAAACCCTAGCTCAGCCACGGTATTGGTATCTATACCGATGAAAGCCACGGTAGAAGACGATCCGTATTCTAGCGATGTTAATTCAAAACGATCGTCAGTACTATTATAAATAACGCCTACGCTCATTCCACTGGCAAGCAATAGACTGTCACCATTAATTTGTGATTGTATTTCAGCGGCAAGGGTAGACCCACTAGTGTAGTTACCTTGAGTAAGGACAATATTTCCACTGGCTATACCGTTAATTCTAACTTGAAAACCGTCATTATCATCATCAATATCAATACTGCCCCCACCACCAAAATCCGGCAACACTCCACCGGCAAGATATTGCCCCTGAGTGGGAAGTTGCGTAATTTCGACGGAGTAAGTACCGGCTGTAGTTAAACTACTAAAGCCGGCATAGGTAATCCCTAATCCAGAGGGGACCCCTATCGGGGCGAACAACCGACCCACCGCGTCGGGATCATCTGCAACAGCATCCTTGAGTTTAGACCCCTCCAATGCATAACCACCATTAGTTTGAGCCAAAATACCTAAATCGCTTAACGCCCGAATTGAACCGGTCACGCCCGTCACCGAGCTACCAATATTGGATCGTAATAAACTTTGAATATTTCTCATGGTGGCATCACCCAACAGCAAGGCAGCTTCACCTGTTTCAGTATCATAAGCTGTCAAATTGTTGGCTTCTGTCAAAAAATCGTTATAGGCATCTACGAAGGCAGTTACTTTCTCTTCGATAGAAGAAGTATCCCGAGTAACATCCAACGTTATGGGTGATCCGGAAGTCTTCGATTTGAGCGTCAGCGTCACGCCATCTATCGCGCCTATGAGCACGTTGGACTCACGGGTTATTGCCACTCCATTGACAGTTATCTGCGCGTCCTGTGCAGCCTGACTTTGAGTAAGCTGAGTGGCACTAGAGTTAAATGCTAACTGCGACAGGCCCGCACTATCAACATCATCTCCATCGCCTGTATCGTCTACTACAATTTCCATAGAATTTTCAGCACCAGTGGCCTCACTGGTCAAAATCAACCGGAAATCAGTACCATCATCAATAATGGAGGCCCGCACACCAAAGGTTCCACTATTGATGTAATCTCGAAAACTGGATAAGGTATTATTGCTGCTGTCGATGGTAATCGTATGAGATGTGGCATTTGCGTTTACTACAAACCCGTCATAAGACTCCGGTGAGGCCGTATAATCCGTGGTGCCATAACGCAGAGTGATGGTGCCGGTACCAATAACATCTTGCTGGCTGGTAAAACCTCCCGTCACTAAAGAATGAGAGGCTGCCAACTCAGTCACTTCAATCGAATAATTATTCACGGAAGCGGTACTGGCAGCCGTTGCTGTAAGCACACTATCGCTACTAGAGACAGCGCCTCGTTTGGTAAATGTACTCATACTGCCTAGCGTACTTAAGGTACTGTCGACTTCAGACAACTTGCTACGAATGGCGCCAAAGGCGGAGATCTTGGCGTCTAGCTCTTCTTTTCGTTGATCGAGGCTTATATCTGTCGGCTCTCTTTCTGCCGCTACTAAAGAATCAACGATACTTCTAATATCCAGACCTGAACCAACACCTAAAGTCGTAATGGATGACATAATTAACTACCTCTGATTCAAGTCAACTAATACTAGTATATCAAAAAGCCCGCAATAATCGATACTCACTAAAGCCGACCTTAAAATGCTTTTCGTTTCAGGCGGTAGGTTAGCTAACGACTCTAACTGATCAAGCAATTCTTAAGCCATAGTCGCTGAGTAGCTAAGTAGCTAAAATAGCGATTTTCCTCACTCCCTGTCTTAATTCACATTAAGCTTTTGCAGAGAAAACCAAACTTCTCATTTGATGTATCTCTGAAGACAACTTTAAAGCATCTTCACCCGGTATCTCTCGGATCACCTCTTTCGTGTCAGGATCTACAACTGAGATAATCGTTTTACCCGAGGACTTATCAATTCGAAACAATAGGTCGCGCCCTATAGATTGTGTAAACGCCTCCAACTTCACCACAGCATCCTCTACGGTAACACTTGGATTCGAATCCACCGACTCTTTGCTTAAATTTTTATCCACCACTTCGGTAGGCAAGTCGTCCGCTGTCAGATTCTGCGCTGTATTCTTTTTTGGATTCGTCTCAGTCTCAACGGCCTCATTTCGAACACTCTTTTTGTTCGGTGGTGAAGTCGAATCACTAGGTCTAATACTAAAATCACTCATCTTCTTGATCTCCTGCTTAAACGCCAAAATTCTCTTGCTAGATAGTAAGAGAATTTTGGTATTTAAATATAGAGAAACCAACCATTTATGATTTCTCTATTGCTACGCTACCCTACTATCCGAGCAGCGACAATACTGATTGTGCACTTGCATTCGCTTGCGACAATATTGAAATACCCGCTTGCTGTAGAATTTGGGCTTTCGTCATTTCCGCAGTTTCAGAAGCAAAGTCAGCGTCTTTGATTCGCGAGTTTGCAGCTGCTAGGTTTTGAGATACTGTTTCCAAGTTGGATATTGTAGTACCCAATCTGTTTTGAACAGCACCCAGTTCCGCTCGGGTTGACGATATACTATCTAATGCATCGTCTATCCGCTCGATAGCGTTACTGGCGTTAGCCAGACTCGTTACACTCAGGCCAATACCAATTGCGTCTTCTGATCCACCTTGACGGGATAAGCCCAACTTATCAATAGAAGCTTTAGTTCCATCAATCAGGATATCTTCTCCATCTTCGCTGGCTAAGGTAATGGTTCCTAGCGTTTCATCTGAACCTATTAGTGATCCCAGACTGTGTAGCGACGCTGCATTATCATGGAACAAGGCGTTAGTTCCAGCAGTCAGATCCGTTAAGCCGGTTTGAGCCGCTGTAACAGAATCAGTTCCTAAGAAGACGTTAATCGCAGCTGAAGCAACCGCATCACCACCAGCGGTGACTACACGCAACACCAATTGCCCTTCTGATACGTGAGCGGACAACAGATCCGTCGTACCACCAATACTCGTACCATCCAAGAAGGTAGCGAGCTCTTGTACGTTACTAATAACGCTAGCCGCTGCACCAAAGTTCAGTAGGG
>JAESQG010000458.1 GCA_016765265.1 Pseudomonadales bacterium
AGGAGGGTATTTACCCAATTTGATTACCGCAACAATAATACTTACCGATTGCCTGACTCAGGCCTTTGGTTGATATCATTTACCTTTGATTATCGAATCCCCGCAGCAAGTTGGGTCGGACTCGATTCAAAATCAACAATGCAAAACCATGGTATAGGTCTAGTCAATACTCAAGTATATGATACAGAGGGTATGGTAGGCAGCGTCACCCAAGCCATCATGCCGCAACCTATCCTGGTGGAATGATGGCTTGGGTTAAACTTACATTTATAACTTATAAACCCTATAATTTATAAACCCTATAACTTATAAACCAAGGGTGAGCCTGATACAGAGATGGTCTTACCTACTAAACTTTCGCCTGCCAAGTCAGGCAATAATGAAGGATCGGCACCCGCAACAATTCGCTGGCCATCGGGCAAATCGGCAACAACCGGCGCTCCAGAAACAGCACCGTCACGACCATAAACTACAGTACCTCCAACCACCGTTGCTTTCCCCGTCGCCTCAATAGTCGTCGATAAGGCCGCCGCATTAATCTCAGCTTGTTGCTTCTTAGTGTCAGCCAGACAAAATCCAGATTTAGGCGGTTCGCTACCATAGATGCCGATCGAGTGTTTCGACAGAAATCCGCCGTTACCCGCTACATAGGCTAACTTCCCGGACTCTCGCAAACGAAGCGCTAACGATATAATCGAATGACTGGTGTAATTATTTCCGGGTCCACCAAAGAAGGACATCCCTCCCGTTTGCGTAAGCCCTCTCGAATCGTCCAAGGAAAGGTCTATCGCCTCTGCTAAAACTTGTACCGCTGAGGGAAAACAGGAGTATAGATCGATGAAATCAAAATCATTAATTCCAATTCCAGTGGCACTAAAAATGGCACCGGCGGCAGCACTAACGGCTGGAGATGCCCCGAGGTCCTTACGTGCTGCAGGCGCCACATCGGTGTTTGTAGCACCGGCCCAAGGGAAAACACATTGGTCTTCGAGCCCCGCTGCCTTAGCTACTTCAAGAGAGGTAACTATCAACGCTGACCCCTGATCTACATTAGGGAACGAATTCATGCGCTTGGTGTAAGGCTCAGCTGTGAGTCGATTACTCGTTGTTGGGCTACTAATATCGCTGGCCGTGAATTCCTCTTTGAACCAGGCAAACGGATTGGCTGCAGCTACTTTGGCCCACGACTCCAGTAGACGCCCGATATGTTCACGTTGCTGCGTCATGTCTCTGCCGGCTTTTGCCGCTAATGCGCTCTCGAAAACGGGATAGACTTCTGCCGGTCGGGTAAACCCTACGGAAACTTCCGCTTTGGTCAGGACGCCATCCATGGAAGGCCCCACAACAGGCTCACTTTCTTGCTTGTTGTCTGCTCCACCTCCCCGGGATGCGCCAAAGAAATTTGCATCGGGATCCGCCGCTCGCATAGAACGCGTCGCTTCGGCTCCTACGATCAGTGTCGCCTTTAGCTTACCAGTAGCAATATCATCCGCCGCTCGATTCACCACCCACTGAGGAGTATTACCGCCAGCGGTGGTAGATTCACACTCGACATTAGTAAGGCCTAGCCGAGCTACCAACTCTCGTGAAGGCGCTTTTGGACTAGGCGAAAAAATAACGGACACAGTCGTCACTCTATCTATTTGTTCTTTTAGCCCTGGTGCATCTTTGAAAGCAGCTAGCGATGCAGTTTCTGTGAGATCAACAATGGACACGAGCTTTTCGCGCTCGATGGATTGGCCTAAACCTACTAGGACGGGAATACGTGAAGGGTGTAATTGGCTCATGGGGCCTCCTAGATTATGACATTTATCGGGTAATTACTTATATTACTGAGTTAGAGCAAAAGAATAATCTCCCTTTTTTTGATTGTCTACCTAAACAGTTGATAGCATATTCAGTCACTCATGGAATATCCCTCGAGTTCACAACGGTGTTCGTTTTTCTCTACTGCAAGACTCTACCGCTAACACCTTACTTATAATCTATCGGTTCAAACCTCTTCGGTTAGCAGACGTTCAACTGCACTCTGTGCAGTGTTATAAGCCTTATTAAACCTTTCCTCAGTCCCCCCAACTTCTGCCTTTGTAGCGCTTGATTTTTTCCCAATATGAGCTGGAATATAGACAAATAAGCACTGGGCTAACAAGAACACCCAGATACCCATCGTCAAACTATCCGATTGGACACTACAAACAGCAGCAATCAATAGAGAACCACCGCATAATGCGCCGTCAATCAACGCGGGTACAACTCCTTTATACCCTAAGAGACTACGGCAAACCCAAATCGTCCCCACAGCGCCTACAGCAACTATTATAATATTTAGCGAAAATATCAATACAATCACTGGGGCAGTGATTAATAGTACTCCCATTACAGCGCGACCACTTTTAGCTTTAAAATGCCACATCAATAAGAAGCAATAAACACTTGCCAGTAACACCACCACGCCACTAGCAGATCCAACCATAGTCGAATCGATGATAATATCTGATAAGTACGCTAAACCAGATAGTAGGGCAGCGACTAATAAGCAGCTAATCAAAGTTGGTTTTTTCATTTAGTTCACCGTTCATCTCAATAGTGGTTTAAGTTACACTCTTCTGCCAGCGTTCTTTCTGCTGTAGAAACTCTATTTCCACGTCGCAAGAAGATACTATGATAGTGCCGGAATCCAAACTACTGACGCTTTCTTCAGTTCGCTGATGTTCAGCAAACACCTCTGCTTTGGATTTAATTTCGCTTAACTTCTGTTGGTAAGCTAAGCGTTTTTCTTCCACGTCCTCTTGCTTGTTGTGGGCTGCAGTCATACTAGATTTTAGTCGTTTAAAACGGGACTCTAAATCAAGTTTTTTCTTTATAAAATGACGAGCAAGTTCTTCGTTGTCCGCCTTAAAACTTAATTCAACCTGACTTTGAGCCTCATCTAACTCTTTTATCAGAATCTCACTACGCGAAGAACACCTTTTAATTTCGTCATCCGCAACAGCAATCATCCTTGTCAACGCCTCAATCTCTTCAGCCATATTTCGAATCGATTGCTTCAACATCACACGGGGCTCTTCGATACAATCCAAAATTCCGTGTATGTCTGCCTTAAATAGGCTAGTAATTCTAGTTATAATAGTCATCACATCACTCCTTTTACTTTACTAACTTACGTTGACTCTTAAGACTGTCAGCATGAGACTTCTTCGCTAGACGATTTCGCTTCACTCTCTGTACGGGTGCGGGACCAGAAAAAGCTTCATCTAACTCACTATCCATTTTATTGAGCTCTTCTGCCACCGCGTCGACAAGAGCTACTCCACTTTCCTGTTCGGCCACTTGAATCTCGTTGCGATAGGATTGGATCACCTTTTTTGCTTTAGCTTTTTCTCCTTTACGAATATAGTTGTTTACTGACTGACGCATCCGTCCTACATTATTTTCAGTCCAAACACTAGCGTAAGAGGCTTTATCAATGCTCGCTAAAGCCTCTATTTTCCGAGCGGGCTCGACTATGGCTAATTGTAATGACTTTTTGGGTAATGAAACCGAAGAGACTTCGCCGTTAGCAGTGTAAGTTAATGCCATACCACTCAAATCAAATTCGCCCGTGGATTCAGAAGGAACTCGAAGGGTCAACACAAAACTCTTGGTAGCATCAGACAGCAGTCGGCCCGTGGTTACATTGGCTATAGTCCGCCCATTGTTTTTCACATAAGTAATGGGATATCCACCCGCATCAATTAACTCCACTCCCGGTTTTAGCTCGATTTGAAGATGACTGTTTGCCGCAAAAGTGTGTTTAGCATCATCGAAGTCCTTGGCTAAGATGGACCCTAGTTGCTCTAAACTTTCAAGATAAGCAAAACGTCCCATCCCGTGATCTGCCATAGAAGACATCACCGTCTCATTAAAGCCTAGCCCCATTCCGATGGTAGATAGCATCCCTTCCCGCTGATTAGCAAGTGCAGACACACGATACAGCCCCGTTGCAGATGTGTCACCGGATGTGGCCTCCCCATCAGAAAGTAAAATAACCTTACGAGTACGAGCTGAAGGATTATCTTGAATAATTTTCCAAGCCGTATCCACACCATGGTGAATGTTAGTACCACCACCCGATGACACACCGTCTACAACTTTACTAATCCTTTTTCGCATCTGGTCGTTGACTGTGGACAAGGGGAACTCAATCACCGCCCTATCGCTAAAACTCACTAATGAGAACCTATCACGCTCTCCTATCTGATCTAATAGTTCCTTAACTGCTGTTTTTGCGTATGGCAACTTTTCAGGTGTTCCCATAGATCCACTGCGATCCAGCAGCACGACGACATCCGTACCTCGATCATTGGTTATACCTAGCCTTTTAA
>JAESQG010000459.1 GCA_016765265.1 Pseudomonadales bacterium
GTATCGCGGCAAATGCTCCAAGAAATGGGCCGGGAACCAACACCTGAAGAACTCGGTATTCGATTAGAAATGCCAGAAGACAAGGTGCGCAAAGTACTCAAGATTGCCAAAGAACCCATCTCCATGGAAACCCCCATTGGCGACGATGAAGATTCCCACTTAGGCGATTTTATTGAAGATGTCGGAGTAGAGTCACCGGTAGATTCAGCCACCACTAGCGGCCTAAGAGAAGCCACAAGAGGTGTACTAGCGGGGTTAACCGCAAGAGAAGCAAAGGTACTCAGCATGCGTTTCGGTATCGACATGAATACCGACCATACGCTAGAAGAAGTGGGCAAGCAGTTTGACGTAACCCGAGAGCGAATTCGACAAATCGAAGCAAAAGCACTCAGAAAACTCCGCCACCCCACACGCTCAGAGCACCTACGCAGCTTCCTCGATACAACCGATAGCAGCGGCAACAGCAAAAGCTAGACCACCAACATCAATTTAAACTAGCGCCATTATACTCAGATCAGTATAATGGCGCCCTTCTGAAAACTCAGTTCAGGGCCCATAGCTCAGCTGGTTAGAGCGTCCGACTCATAATCGGCAGGTCGGAGGTTCAAGTCCTCCTGGGCCCACCATATAAAGCAAACAGTAACTCCTTCAACCCCCATCTAATTACTCTACAGCAGTCAAATACCTCTTTTTGGGTCAGGTATCAACTCCGCCACATAGCCCTACCCCAAGGGCAGCGCAGAATGGAAGCTTCTCCACCAACCAAATCAACACCTGCCGCATACCTATTTAAATAGACGCCCTCTTTCAATCTCTGGTTCTTAGGCATATTAAATTACCTTAGGGCTAAAAATCGTCTCTATTTAAATGGTTGTCATATGAAGCACATTATATTGTTATTATCTTTACTGCCCTTTCATACTTTTGCTGGCATCACTGACAAGAACTATCGCGCGATTATTATCGATAAAGTAGCAAGCATCTACGACATACGGCGATACATTCCGAGTGACAATTAAGGGCTGGACTCCAATAGTTGGCGAACGGATACCAATTCGAATAGTCGGGATAGATACACCAGAATTGAAAGGTAAGTGTGAGAAGGAGAAGAAACTAGGCAAAAAGCCAAGCAATTCACTGTCGCCAAACTGCGGTCCGCCAATACGATTGAGTTAAGAGGGATTCAGCGAGGTAAGTACTTCCGTTTGGTGGCCTCCGTTTTCGTCGATGGAAAGAGCTTAGTGATGAGTTAAGGACAGGTAGGGCTCGCCCATATGATGGTGGGTAGAAAGATGGTTGGTGCTAGTTAGATTAGCTAATATTTAATACTTTCAGAAAGTTTTGAAATTTCTAGTGCGAGCATTATTTGTTTTTGTTTTTCCAGCGGCCAATTCACGATATCTGCATGCCACTTAAAATCCGTTTCTTCAGGGTCAACCTCAAGCCCTTGACAAGTAACTTCATACACAAAATTCAACGCTTCACCTTTTATATTACGCTTTCTAAGGTTTTCAACTTTCCCTCGAGTTCCCTGAAATTCCTCATCAGTCATTTTACTCTTGCGAAAAACGGATGTTTGTTGATTTTCAGGATTGGGCAAGAATGCCGCAGGTTTTACACTCCCGTCAGATCGAAAGTGCTTTCTATCAAAGATAAACCTTGTGATTTTCTCGTCACTGGAGATTGGTTCAGGAAGGGATCGTTGATCATTATTTATAAATACGCTTAACGAGATACTCCAAATCTTCTGTAATATCCCCATCAAATATTTCAACGCCATCAGATTTTTTATTCTCCCCATAGATCGCCGCATAGCAAATTATATTTGTACACCCCAAACTCAAGGACAATATTTTATCTTTCTTTATCCACTCAAGCGAAATATCTCCATCAGGGTCAGCCGATATTTCAGGCAGCGGATAAACACTTTTTAGCGCTTGAATAAACTTTACTGCATTCATTAGTGCCCCTGCTTTGAGCGGAGCAGCATCATAGGCGTCCCAGTTTGGGGATGAACGATCAACGTAGAGCTGCTTAAGCTCATCAATAACTTTTTCTTTAGTATTAATGGAATTAGCTTGAGACGCGTCGCAAGCAAAGTCTTCTACAAGTTGCTCTACATATTTTGATTCTTCACTTTCTCCTGAAGTTCCGGACCCCGTGGGAAAATAATCATACAGTGGACTCACATTATCCGAGCTCATTTAAGTAACTCCACAGTTTTATCAGTGATACTACTGAAGAAAGCTTTATTTTTGAAGAATCTAAGTTTTTCAATATATTCCCACACCTCTTCCTCATTAAAACTAGCGACACTGTTTCGATAAACGTCAATATCAACTATTACAGGAAAAGCAACTTTATTTTTGTCGCTATCGCCAACAGCTAATCCAGAAGCCTGAACGAGAACTACCTTAGCATTTAAATCAGGAACTGGAATCACCACCCTAGAAAAGAACTCTGACAACCTGTCACCAAGCTCTTCAGGAATATGCGGAGGCTCTGCAAAATACTCTTCTAGTTTGAATTGAAGTTTCTCCGTCATGGGGATTTCAAAAGAATTAATATACCTGACAGCTAACCTGCTATATCCTTCAATCTCCCCAATAACCGCTGCATATATTTGCCAAAGCTTAAAGGCTTCCTCTTTAAAAGAATCCCACCCATTGTAGGGCGCTAACTTGCTAGCAATGAATCCATCGACTTTCATCTGTATTATATAATCAGCCGACTTGAACATGTAACCCCTCAAGGAACTGTCAGATTCAGTACCTGGAAGCGAATTCCGCACTCTTAATTTAATCTCACTCATATAAATTGGAGACACGTCAGGGTAGCTAGAAGCAATTTGTTGATGGATAGCCTTAACCTTCTCAAGATCTATAGGAGTCTCGGGCTTTACGTTAATGGCAATAATTGCTTCTTTTATAGGGGCTTTGTTTAAATGTGTTAATCCGGCCATGAGTCAACAAATACTCTAATGTTACACAACTACCTTGGAGTTAAATTAATTAATACAGTTCCCACTATCTGGACAAGAATAGCTCTATTTTGCAGGAAAAGCACCGTTATTCTATATAAAACTCCCTCGATTGTAACCATCCAACAAGACTGATCTCAGTTTTTTTTGAAATAAATCAAGCATTAAGTAAACTCACGCATTTGGGCATATATTAGACGCCAAATTTCTCATTTAGCTAGGAATACACAGGCTCTTTTTCCTACCATACTTTTCTCAGAAGCTTAACTCACTCGCTTAGCCCTTTGGAGATGCGGGGCTGGATTGAACTTGCGAAATCCATTACTCAAATGAATGAGACCGATCAAGCAAATGGGGGACAATTGCTAACAGCTTCATAATAGGTTACAAACCATATCTTTACGCGCCACTTAGCTCTTTAGATAATCTTAAAAAAATACCGTGATCAATCGCTTCTTCTAATTGCCAATACTTCTTCAAGTGAGCATCAAAGGTCTTCTGGTGCATCCCCTTCTTCTTACGCCAACCACTCCCATCATAATCCTCAAAAATTCGATAACCCAATTTGTGCTTCTGATTAATGAGCTTATCGACCCGACCTTGCATCTGGGAAGCATACGGAAGCTTGTAACATTTACGACAAAGAAAGTACTTACCATCAGCACAAAGTATCGCGCATCGCCCATTACACCTTGGACAAAGAAACCATTTCCTAGAATTCCCGTAATTGCAGGGTGTTTTATCAAAATAGATATTTTCTGTGACTGACTCTCAATCACCGCCATTCATTTGAAACTTGTAATTTAGAGTTAACTTTTCGTGATGACAGTGATAGTTAGTTTTTACCGTAGGTTCCCCATCACTTGTCCAGCTTAAGGAACCTTGTGAGCCTACCCTTAACCAGCCTCTGCGCACCATCATTCGGACATCAAAGCCCTTCACTTCGTCAAGTGTTGTCTTGCTACGCTACCGGCAGTAACTACCACTACCTGGTCCACCCATCAGAATACCTCCGCTTTTGAACCGAAATCATTAGACAAATCCCCTCTTTAATTTTCAAAAAAATAGGGGGCAAATACAATA
The DNA here is from genome assembly GCA_016765265.1 of Pseudomonadales bacterium. Lineage (GTDB taxonomy): Bacteria > Pseudomonadota > Gammaproteobacteria > Pseudomonadales > DC-out160 > DC-out160. The sequence continues at coordinate 4,064 of JAESQG010000459.1, forward strand.
TTGAACTTCATTAATGATAGTTATGATACTAGACCCCTACTCCTTTTGTTCGTGCTTCAGATTTATTGATAACTGCTCTGCCCAATCGGCAATCCAAGCAGCCACATTTTGCCAATTCGGTTCGAGCATCATATCGTGGGCTGTGTTAGCAAAGATCTTTGGTTTAACGCCGTATGCGCGCGCCGTGCCTTCAATCTCTGCAACAGAAAAAACAGCATCCTTTTCAGCTCCGATTACAGCGATGGGGGACGTTACCATAGAAGGCTTGGGAAGATTAAAAAACAACATATCGACTACAGATCTTGATCCCTCGTCCTGAAGTAGAGCGTGATGACGCGCCAAAGCATCGGTAGATATCTCCGAGGAGAAAAACCACTCTTTGGCGTGGATCGGGTTTTTAACCAATGGATATGCGCTCATAAGTAAATACATTTTCAGCCAGATCAAAGGGTGTTTCTTGATAATTCGGAGACTGAATTCAATCAATCCAGTGTGAGGTACTGATGCAAGCAAGACGGCACCCGGGACAGAGTGATTCTCTAGATACTTCTGCGTTACGAAGCCCCCCATAGAGTGGCCAACAAGAATGGGGGGACGAGCAAGAGTTTTAACGAATTGATCTGCGTCTGCGACGTAGTCTGCAATCGACCACCATCGCAATTTTTCCTTCCCTTCGCTATTGCCGTGACCTCGTAGACTAATGGCGTGGACATCCCAACCGTTTTCAGCGAAATACTCGAGAAAATTACCTTTCCAACACCAAGCTCCGTGCCATCCGCCATGTATCAAAACCAGTGGTGGGTGTTGGCTTGGCTGGCTAGAAAAATTTGAAATTACTTCCAGGTTCATATTTTCTCCTTGGTTTTCCACCGATACTGACGTTAACTAATTCTTGGGAAATATTCAGATTTAAGGGTACCGCTGGAAAGTCACAGTAGCACATTGGTGAGCTTTAACCGATCTTAATTTAGAACAGATCCCAACAACAATTAAACGGGCAATGAGGCTAAATGTCACCAAGCGGATTAGCTAGCTTGAGTAAAATAGCTAACGTCGATAGGTATCGATCAACTTCTTGGTCCTATATAAAAAGGAAGAAAAGTCAAAATCACTCGCACATATTTTTTATATTGAAGAAATTATCCTAATTAAGGAATGAAATTATGGTTACGCTTTGGGTAAAAGCTACGGTAGCTGCATCAGTAGTTGGATTAACAGGATGTGTCGCATATCAACCTCTAGGAACAGTCTTACCGCAAGCAGACGGTACTTATAAAATGATTTCCACTGCCGGTTCTGAAAGCACTGCATTACACATGGTACAGAAGGATCAAAAGGAGTAGGTAGTGCTGCAATGAAAATGCTACAGATTGCTATGACCCACAAAAGCAAAGAAAGCTACAAGGTTGAAATGCAGGTTCAATACAAGTAAGCATTAGCACTTGAGCACAAGTGGAATAATATTCTGGTCAACAAAAACCGGACAACCCTTAACGCTTATGAAGACTCCTTTTTTCATAGATTTTCACTCCCTGATATAAAAAATATAAATCATCAGGTAGGTCCCCCTCCATCGGTAATCCAATCCACGAAGGTCGATTAAAAAACTGTGCTTTTAGAATCCATTCGCTTTCCAGTTGTTGCCAAAACAGCAGATGACTCTGTTGCTTTGTGCTAGTCTTCCACGCCGACTCATTGATTGCTATCACATTGAAATTTGTCTCTTTCAAATAGTTTGAGACATTAAAATCCGACCTCATCATTAAGTTAACGGGGCGATGCACTCGGGGATCGATTGGGACAGTAAAAAATTCGTCTTTATCATGAGATGGGGTAATCGCGACATATCCGTCATGTGGTACATTTTCCTTTATCCATAAGGCTGCCGCTTCCCGAGGATCTATCGAATTCATACTTCTCAAATGTACCGCAGATATAGATATGAGATGTACTATAGTGGCAACCACAAATACGACAATAATATTTCGATATTTCTCACGAGCCGAAAACAGCATCATTGCAATCAATATGGAAGCAATTGGAATACCAGGAACAGCATAACGCGCCACAACGAGTGATGAACCTGACATAATCACCGCGTAAATAACAAACCAGGGGAGCAGAAGCAGTGAATATCTATTAAAGTGAATTAAGTTGAAAATAGAAGATAAGAATACAAGCGCGATAAATAGGATGCCCGTCATTTTTGCCAGGTACCAAGGATAGAGCGCAGCATTTAGCAAATGCTGATTATTTTGACCGCTTGTCAACTTGCTATAGAACTCCGAATAAATGCCAGTGGCAACCTGTTCAAGGTCAAACAGTGGTAACGGGAATACAAGCAAAAAACCAAGAATCACAAAAGGGACTCCACCCAGTATATATTTTAAAGCACTCTTAATGTCTTTCACGAATATCAACGCAGAAATCAAGCCAAAAACGACAGCAGAAATCCCTGGATATTTGAAGGCTCCAGCAACTCCAGCAAAAAACATCGAACACCAAATGAATTTGAGATTGTATTTTGCTTGAACAGCAAAATACAAAGATAGTAAAATGAATAAAGATTCTGAGGTATCTGATTTAACGTAATGAGCACTAATTATTAATACGGGTGAAATTGCGACGAATAGAGCAGCCAAAAGACCGTGTTTCCGATCTACGAGACTTTTGCCGACTAAATAAGTTAAACCAATAGTAGCAGTGGATAAGATTACATTAACAAATCGAGCGACTAGATAGAAATTCTGAAGTGAGCTTATATCATCGATGTCGCCATTTTTGATAGAAATGAAATCTAACAAATGCGCTATATAGACAAAAACCGCGCTTAAATTAAAATATCCGGCCCCTTTTGTGTTTATATAGTCTGTCGTACTTAAAGGATTTTCAATTAAATAAAGAATACTTATCACACCAAACATTTCGTCTGGATGAAAACTGGCAAGATGAAACGGATTATCATTGGGTAATCCCCAGTCTAGGGCAAACGCTCTAAAAGCGAATCCCCCCACAATAATCAAAACCAAATAATGCAAAGAGCTTACTTCGGATAAATGGTCAGCTATTTTTTTCATTTATCTCCCTTATTGTTACCAAGAGTCGGCAAAGAAAATAGTCGGTTTGTTAGGGTAAAGCTTAATTATAGCCGACGTATTTCCCTGTCTCATTGGCTATCATATTGAAAGCGGTACACTAAGTAATATCGATTTAATTCGATATTACACAAATAAATTCGTGGCCATATAACATTATTGAAATATCGATATTACCCCACTCTCTCCAAACCTCTTCCTGAGAAAACATTACAACAAACGATATGTCTTTTATGAAAGAACTGATTCGTAATTACCAACATCCATTAGCATAATGATTTAGGTTTGCGTAGAGATTTATCTACCTACTCAGACGGTA
>JAESQG010000460.1 GCA_016765265.1 Pseudomonadales bacterium
CACTGCCTTAATTTTTTCCTGGGGGATGAGCATAAGTTCCATCTTTAGCCCCATTGCCACCAGTTGAAGATTATCTAGCCTCGGATTACCATTGGATTCCAAGCGTTGGTATTGCTGACGGGCCATACCAACGCGCAGCAACATATCCTCTTGTTTCAGTCCCAACTCTTTGCGGCGTTTTTTTAACTCTTCGTGTATTTTGCTCATATCATTTAATATAAAACTAATCTGTTTCTTTTAATCTAAAAGATATATCTTAGTTTCTTTTATATAATATAGATACTTTAAAGTAGTTTTATGTGAAATTGTCACAAAATATAGCATAAAAACTACATAAAGGTTTCTTTATTATGTAGTTTTGATAAACGAACTTCATGTTAAGCTGACTAGAAACAAGCAAACTAAACAGCCAATTTCGTCCGATGCTAGACATCAGGCAATTTTCCCCAGTATTACCAAGCAGAGTAAAGAGCCATCTATGCCATATGAATTGGGCCTATTGCCTTCAGGTCATCTTCATTGTTTTCAAGACCAACATAAATTAACCGATAACCCTGCGCTGAAGCCGATTATCAGTGCATTCACAAAAAAATCAGCAGCCGATGGTTTACTAACCCTCTCAACAGATCCTTCTGATGCCGGTTTGCCGCCCACATTTCGATACTGGAAATCCTTTGCTAACCAGTATTTATCCCGGTTATGCCAGCTCCCGAATGCAGATCAAATTATCGGGATTGAGCCACCCGATGCTAAAAGTTACGCCAGTATTGTATCGAAAGCACCTCCAATGAGAGGCGCTGAATATCTCTCAGTGGCAACACTAGACAGTATTTGGCAAGAATTAGACGATTTTATTCGCGACGAAGTCCGCGATAAGTTTAAAAACGATTTGTCGCTTTTCCTTAAAAAAAGAGCACCTCACTGGCACCAAGCCGGTCGTGTCTGTTTTCACCTGGCTGAAAATAAAAATGACACAACGCTCCCTTTTGCATTTATGGCTACTTATTTGCCTGAGGTGTCTGGCGACAATAATGGTCGCCATCAACTGTTAGGCAAAGCGCTGGAAGAATATGCCGGTGCAAAGAATAAAAGCCGATTGCTTCATTTATTATCTCCCGTTGATCAGGCATCCAAGGTCAGTCCGATGATTAAGACTCTGGTGGACTCTGGCGATATCTATCATCCCTTGGCCTGGACACCTCATGAGGCTCACCAATTCTTACGTGAAGCCACTTTGTTTGAAAACTGCGGTATTCAGATACGAGTACCTAACTGGTGGCGTAAACGCTCAAAGCTCCAAGTCAGTGTGACGCTAGGCGAGAGTTCTAACCGAAATTTTAATGTCTCTTCTTTACTTAAGTTCGATGTCAATCTCGCCATTGGCGATCATCAGCTGACGAAAAAAGAATGGGAGCAGGTTCTCGCCGCAGATGATCAGTTCGTTTTTCTAAACAAACAGTGGGTGGAGGTCAATAAAGAGAAACTGGAAGAGGCCCTTGCACACTGGCAAGCCGCTGAAAGCAGTGTAGCCGAACAAGGCATTTCGTTTATTGAGGGTATGCGCTTACTGGCAGGCACCCCTACACAATGGGTTGACAACAATGTCTCGGACGACGATCAACAATGGTCGTCAGTCCAAGCCAGCAAACAGCTGGATAAAATTCTGTCCCAAATTCGTCACCCGGACTCGAGCAAGAATGCAAGGCCGGGCAAAGCGTTAAAAGCCTCTCTTCGCCCTTATCAAGAGGTGGGCGTCAATTGGCTTTGGTATTTACATCAATTAGGTCTTGGGGCTTGTCTGGCTGACGATATGGGATTGGGCAAGACGATACAGATCATTGCTCTATTGCTTATTTTAAAAAAATCACCAACAGGTAAACCATCCTTGATCGTCTTGCCTACTTCGCTGCTGGGTAATTGGCAAGAGGAGTTGAACAAGTTTGCTCCGAGTATAAAACATCAAACGATACATCCTTCCGCATTAAACAAACAGGAATTGATCGACTGTAAAAAACCGGATGCCCTATTACAGTTTAATGTGATACTGACGAGTTATAGCATGCTGCAACGTCAGGAATGGCTATTCGATTACCAGTGGCAATTGGTTGTACTTGATGAGGCTCAGGCGATTAAGAACCCTGGCGCGCGCCAATCAAAAGCAGCAAAACGGTTGAATGCCCAATCGAGGATAGCATTGACCGGGACTCCGGTGGAGAATCGGCTATCTGATTTGTGGTCCTTGTTTGATTTTACTTGCCCAGGGCTACTAGGCAATGCAACAAGCTTTAAAAAGTACGCCAAATCATTAGAAGAAAATACCCGCGAGGGCTATGCACCACTGCGTAATCTGGTGCAACCCTACATCATGAGACGTTTGAAAACAGATAAATCTATTATTTCTGATTTACCCGACAAAACCGAAGTCCATGCCTATTGTCACTTATCAAAAGCACAAGCCTCCCTGTATGATAAAACCGTTCGCGATCTGACAAAAAAACTGGAGAATGCAGACGGTATCGATCGTCGCGGTTTAGTGTTGAGCTATTTATTACGGTTTAAACAGATATGCAATCATCCGTCCCAACTGTTGGGTGACGGTCAATATACGGCGAACAAAAGTGGTAAGTTAATCCGTCTTGCACAAATTTGCGAAGAGATCAGCTCTCGACAAGAAAAACTGCTGGTGTTTACTCAGTTCAGAGAGATGTGCAAGCCCTTATCGGTATTTTTAGCGGAATGTTTTGGTCAATCGGGGCTAGTTTTACACGGTAATATACCGGTTAAGAAGCGGCAGAATCTCGTGGCGCAATTTCAACAGGAGGACGGGCCTCCCTTCTTTGTGTTATCACTCAAGGCTGGGGGAACGGGCCTCAATTTAACCGCTGCTACACATGTGGTTCATTTTGATCGTTGGTGGAATCCCGCCGTTGAGAATCAAGCCACGGACCGGGCATTTCGTATCGGGCAAAAGAAAAATGTCTTGGTGCATAAGTTCGTTTGTCTAGGCACTATCGAAGAAAAGATAGATACCCTAATAGAAGAAAAGAAGTCACTTGCTTCCAACTTGCTGGAAGGTAATAGTGGTGAACTAAATCTCACCGAGATGAGCAATGAAGCGTTAATTAAATTAGTGTCATTGGATCTCAATAAAGCGCAGCTGGTTTAGAGTTCACTGCGTTTGAAGGAAGTATTAACAACAAACAAGAAGGAATCGGTATTTTGTACGGCAAATATCCCCCCTATGTCTCAGTAGCGAAACGTCGCGAGAAAGCGAAACGAGCCATGGATAAGTTGCGAAAAAAAGGCGCAATCATTCGCCCCATCGAAATTGAAGGTCGCGCTATCGCAACCACCTTTTGGGGCAAGGCCTGGTGCAGTCACTTGGAGAGTTTTAGCGACTACTCCAATCGTTTACCACGGGGACGTACCTACGCCCGAAACGGATCAGTCTGTCACTTGAATGTGGAACAAGGCGTTATTGAAGGCATCGTGAGCGGCTCGGCTCTATACAATATCAAAGTCGAAATAAAACCTTTAGCGAAATCAAAATGGAGAAAATTACAAGAAAAATGCGCCGGTGAGATCGGCTCTTTACTTGAGCTGCTTCAGGGCAGAATCTCTAGCAATG
>JAESQG010000461.1 GCA_016765265.1 Pseudomonadales bacterium
GCCAACATTGGATTTGATATCGACACGATTATCCCCTTCTATTTGATCTGCTTATTTTTGTAATGCTAGTACGAGCTTCACAACTGAAGCACGCATATTCCCTTGCTGCTTATTTATACTTATGATCGATTCGTCTTTGAAATCAGCCCTTGAATTTATGCAAACACCCTCTCTGATTAACTAGCGATAGCTAGTCTATAGTAACCTCCGTCAAGAGAGGCCAAACCTAAGTCAAGGTCTAATAAGTCAATTAAATTACCAGATTAAATATATCGTGACTACCCTCCCATGACGTTGCTTAACACCCAACAGCACAAAAAGTTACCCCGTTAATACAGATCTAACTAGCTTATCAATTGTGAATAAACGCTCTATATAGGTATGAAGTTGATCAAGATACTGAAGATTAAGGATTTTATTAGGTTAAATTGGAGTCACTGCTTCGAGTTGAGATTTTAGGTTTAATTTTGTTTTTTTTGCGATACAAACTCTATTTCGCCCCTCCTCTTTCGCGCTATATAAAGCCTTATCTGCTTGCGCCACTATCATTTTTGGCTTGCAATCTGGACCAGGTGTCACCGTGGATACACCAATACTCACAGTAACGCAGTCCATGACAGTAGACGCTCGGTGAGGAATTCGTAAACTCTCAACATTAGCGCGAATTGATTCGGCAAAGATAACAGCCTTCGCCTCTCCCATGCCTGGAAGAATAATGACAAATTCCTCTCCTCCATAGCGGGCAACAACATCACTGGGTCGTCGCTCAACTCTACTTAATGTATCAGCGACTACCTTTAAACACTGGTCGCCTCTTTGGTGACCATAGGTATCATTAAATCGTTTGAAACAACCCACATCAATAAACAATAGAGATACAGGGGTTTCATTTGCATAGGCATCCCGCCAAGCTGTAGCAAGTGCTTCATCAAAATGCCGCCTATTATATAGGCCTGTCAAACTATCAACGACAGCCACCCGATAAAGCTCGTCGCTCATCCTCTCTAAACGCTCTTTCTCGCAATTTAGCAGCAACGTGTGTAAAAAATCGAGCCTTGCATGATATTCAACTTGATAATTAGCCAAAAGCCCAATCAAGCAAACCACAGCAATTAGTGAAGAATAATAACCCGCTAAGGGATCACTAACTACAGTAATACCAAAATTGAGGTAATACGCCAACATCACTATTATGGACCATGAAAAAGAATGCCAAAATTTCACTCGTGTCATGACATTGCCGTACAATACGAGTAGTAAAAGTAAGCCGTGATAATGAGTTGCTAAGGGGGAATCACTAAACTTCATGATAAAAATCAAGGTGCCAGCAACAGAACAAATCGTCACCGTAGAAAACAACGCTTCCACTTTGGGATAAAATGATTGGAAGGATACCAACAGCTGGACCGTTAACATTGGCGTTAATAAGCCGTATCTAAATATCCATGCAACGGTATATACATCTGGGGCGAGCAAGGGATCAACAACACCAAAACATATCGTTATCAATAATCCACAAACTAAATACCACCGATGTCGACCAATAGAAATAGCGGGCTTCTGACTTCGGTATTGTCCCTCTAAACGACCTCCAAAATGCAACCGCGAAAAACCATTTGCTAGTAAAAAATCTGCTAAAGCTGAATCACTATCTTCCGCCGCGACTTTACCGTTTGGGTGGGCAGTCCTTGAGAGATCAACTGCTTGATCATCAGTGTTTTTATACGGCTTTCCAACGCCAACACTAGAACTACCATAAGATTCCATTACTACATAATAGCCGTTATTACCGATTTAGTTAATATAATATTTCATCCCCACCAAAACGATTTAGTGTCACTGGTGTTGGCGCCAATTTAGGTCTTAGCCGCTACCTAGAGCGCATTTTCTATTGGATCTCCAATAATCCTAGAAACCTCAGTTGGATCACGGTATGTTACTGATTAACGTAACATGCTCGCTGAATCGAGCACCACGAAAACAAAGAAATTACATCCCCGTTTCTAGAGCAAAATACTGAGGACAGCATGGACAGCAACAATTCAGACTTGATCACATGGCAGATGTTACTTCGTAAGACACCCGAAATCCTGAAAAACCTGCCGACGATGGTAAAAGGTTTAAAAATGGGGAATATAACAGATCCAACTCTACCGGTAGGATTGGGTTTATGCTGGGAAAATGCGGTGGACTCAAACCCCAATGGATTAGCTTTTCTCTACGAAGACAGCCGTTTCACTTACCACGAATTTAATATGTGGGCTAACCAAGTGAGTCATTATTTCATTAGCAAAGGCATTCAGAAAGGAGATGTCGTTGCGCTGATGATTGAAAACCGCCCAGAACTAATGCTCTGTGTTATAGGTTTAACAAAAATCGGTGCCGCCAGCGCGATGATCAATACGCAACAGAACAATGAAGTGTTAATCCACAGCCTAAATTTAGTTAAACCAAAACATGTCATAGTTGGCAGTGAACTAGTAGATATAATAACGGCGGCCAAAGGCGATCTCGATATTGAAGACGGTGGCTACTACTGTATAGCAGATCAGGATACTAGCAGAGACCCAGGCGAGGTTCCTGAGGGATACCTAAACCTTATAACTGAAATAAAATCCTGCGCTACTTATAATCCAGACACAACACACAATATCTTTATCAATGACCCTTGCTTTTACATCTACACCTCTGGCACAACGGGTATGCCAAAGGCTGGTATTTTTAAACATGGTCGCTGGATGAAATCCTTTGGTGGACTCAGTGTTAGTACAGTTAAACTGAAACCTGGAGATATCCTTTATTGCTCACTCCCCTTGTACCATGCTTCTGGATTAATAGTCTGTTGGGGATCAGCACTTGCGGGCCAAGCCGGATTGGCGATTAGGCGTAAATTCAGCGCCTCCAACTTCTGGAGTGATGTGCGTCGCTACAATGCTAACGCCTTTGGATATATAGGCGAACTATGTCGCTACCTCATGACCCAACCCGAACGGCCAGACGACCGGTTGAATCCCATCAAAATAATGTTAGGCAATGGTTTAAGACCTGCGGTGTGGAAGCAATTCAAAGAACGCTATGATATCGATACCGTTTATGAATTTTATGGTGCATCTGATGGCAATATTGGTTTTATTAACATGCTTAATTTTGATAACACTGTGGGATTTACGGTATCCCCCTATGCCATCGTCGAGTACGATAAAGACACTGATCAACCCGTAAAAGGTCCCCATGGCTTTCTTAAAAAGCTGGGCAAGGGAGAAGCCGGATTATTATTGGCAGAAATTTCTGATAAAACGCCATTAGACGGATACACGGATGAAGAAAAAACAAAGAAAGTCATCATGACTGATGTATTTAAAAAAGGAGACCGCTGGTTTAACACAGGCGATATGATACGCGATATCGGTTTTAATCACGCTCAATTTGTTGATCGCCTAGGAGACACCTACCGTTGGAAGGGAGAAAATGTTTCCACAACTGAGGTTGAAAACCTAATTGCCAACTACCCTAAAATTGATGAAGTAGTTGCTTATGGAGTCGAGATTCCGGATACCAACGGTCGCGCCGGCATGGCATCGATTACCCCTAACGTCAAAATTGAAGATTTTGATTTTAAACATTTTTATTCTTACCTCAAAAGCAGCATGCCACAATATGCTGTACCTGTGTTTATTCGAATAAAAACAACAATGGACACCACTGGCACTTTCAAATATAAAAAATCAGACTTAAAGAATGAAGCCTATGATATCACTCAAACGGACGAACCCATTTACGCCATACTTCCTGGAGACGACACCTTCATTCCAGTAACGGAAAAACTTCGGGAAGAAATAGATGGGGGCCACTATCGTTTCTAGAACACATCATTGCACCTTAATTATTATGTTAACCTCCCTCCTTTCAGAGGGAGGCGTAAATTTTAAACCTTATAACAACTTCATTCAGAACATAGAACATAGAACATAGAACATAGAACATAGAACATAGAACCCTGTTACCCCACTCTCCTTTCCAATATTCAATAAAAAATTAGTCGGACAAACAATCAATCAAACAATAAATTAACCCAACAAAGGCTTAACTTTCGGATTGGAGGTTGAAGACCGTTTTAACCCTCGTTACTATACACACCGCCAGAAAACTAAACGGGACGACTAACGCTTTTTCATGGTGCATACCTAATGTTAGCGAATTACCGTTATCACTTCAGACAATATCCTAAATTAACAGATAAGGCTGTCTCTATGAACATACCGTCGCGCCCCCTACATCAGGGACTTAGTCTTGAGGTACAGAGAGACTCAACTCAATTATTAAAATTATTTAACACAGTCAATGATAAGCATTTTTCTGGAAACATTAAAACCAATATCCATTGGGCCTCCCCTGAAGGTAGTGTCACCATTCGACCAGCGAAAAGTTCCTATTCTTTGAACAACACTAACGGTGAAGCAACTCAATTCGATACTGCTTGCAAGCTAATCGAAAAAGGACAAGCATCTACCGCGATTCCCTATCTAGAACCCTTAGCCGAATTGGAGCATCGAGTATCACAACTACTTCTTATCCATTTATTGCCGCCCAACTCCTTACAACGCCAACATTTGAGTCATCAATATAATCTTGCATTAGCTAATGACACGGCGGTACCTGCTGCCTGCTACTATCCACAAAAAAAACTTATTGTTATTCATCCTTTCTTATTAGATAAAAATGCGCCTCTGTTCGTTATTAAATACCTTATCTATCATGAATGTTGCCACCAACTTATTGGTAGCACTACGCATAATACGGCGGCTCATCCACCGTGTTTTATGGCGCTGGAGTACAATGCACCTCACAGAATAAAATCCCTAGATTGGTTAGAGCAGGAGGGCTTCCCCACGATCCGCCTGACTGATCCTGATCACATACCCCAAAGCGTTGACAAAGATAAACAAGACAGTCTCCGCTAGTGACATCGCCAGCTCCTTTTTCAACCCCTAGTTTTAAATACAAAGAGGAGACACTGTTTACACTAATAAACCAAGGTAAAAAGTCCCAATTAACGGCATTGTGGATAGTGTTTTTTTTCCAGATTATCTTAATATCGGAAACCAGAGCAACCTCACCCTCCTGCCTAAATAACTTCACCTCAGACTGCGTGCTCAACGAAGCAATCGACCGTTTACGGCCCTTTTCCAAACTCGATATTCAGCGAGAAAACAACGACCAATCCACTAAGAATGGAATAACTGAACGTCTCTTCGACCACCTGAGCTTGGCAGTGATCGAAAACAAAAACAGTAGCTTAGATAGAAAACTCCTCAATTTTGACTTTGCTCTAATGAAAGGCACAAGACTAAAACAACTCAAACATTCACTCAAACAACTAGATCGCGCAGATGACATCAATGAGATACTGCAGATTATCAATGAATATTCAATCGATGAAACAAGACAAACTCTACTTAAAAAGGTCTTTGATAAATTGTACCGACAAAAACAACTCCACCACGCCTCAGACTCATTAGAAGCAAGTCTAAAACTATGGGACGTCAGAACCCTATGGCCTGCTAGCTTGCACTATCTTCACCTCCTCACTACCGACGTAATGATAGCCGAAACGCAATTGTGGGAGAAAATCATGATTAAAACGGCTCTCTCCACTGAAAATCAATCAATAAATTTTGTTACGGAAATAGCAAAAACACAAATATTGAACGGAGACTTTAAAAGCGGGCTTGCTAACCTCACCCGCTTAAGAATTACGAGTGATTCTCCTATTGAGCAAATACAAAATAAAAAACAATGCCTTATCATTCTGGACACTCTTCGCCACCTACAAAAAATAACAACAAAAAAATCACCCCAGACCGTGGCCGAATTACTCCAAGCTCAGATTAGACTTGCTCACAGTGATGAGCAACGTCACTCAATGCGGC
>JAESQG010000015.1 GCA_016765265.1 Pseudomonadales bacterium
CCAGTATCGAAATGTGGGCGGCAAACCGGCATCAGAAGGATCTGTTGAGAGGGTTAGTAAACCATCGGCTGGTGATTTTTTTGTGAATGCAGTGATAATCGGTTTTAGCGCAGGGGCTGGGTTATCGGTTATAACTTGGCTTTCGGTAACATTGTGTAGGTCTTGAAAACAATGGAGATGACCTGAAGGCAATAGGCCCAATTCGTATGGCATGGATGACTCTTTACATTGTTTGGTAATGCTGGGCAAAAGTGACTGAGGTTTAGCATCGGATGAATAAAATGTTGGATCTGTCGAAGCTTACGTTCCGAAGCCGGCTTCTGAGTACTGTGAGTGTATTGGATGTAATTCAGAGTGTGGTGTTTAGTTTGCCTTTTTTAGTCGACTGAACATGACCTTTGGTTATCAAATCATGACAATAAAGCAGCTTTTATGTTGTTTTATTATTGTATTCAGTCATTATTACTTATAAAGATATCTTAAAGTATCCTTATAAGATTAAAGAAACTAATCTATTTCTTTAATAGTGAGTGGAAAAGTTTAGTTTCAAAGTAAATGATATGAGCAAAATACACGCAGAGTTAAAAAAACGCCGTAAAGCATTGGGGCTAAAACAAAAGGATATGTTGCTGCGCGTGGGTATGGCCCGGCAGCAATACCAACGCTTGGAATCTAATGGTAATCCGAGGCTGGATAATCTTGAACTGGTGGCAATGGGGCTAAAAATGGAACTTATGCTCATCCCCCAGGAAAAAATTAAGGCAGTGCAAGCCCTATTGATGGGTAAGCAGAGTGTTGAAAGCGTTAGCCGCAGCAACGACTATGAAGACGAAAACCCCCTGGCCAATGATCCATGGAAAGGTTTGCTGGGGGAAGAGGAATGACAAACGAGGAAGAAGTCAGTGTCCTGAAACTGACCTTGCATAATACGCTTGTGGGATACCTCGTGGGTTTTAAAAATGGGCGCAATGTACTGTCATTTGCGGATGATTTTAAAGAGAACACGAGACGCCCGACTTTTAGTTTAATTACACATACTGATTTTCCCCAGGTAGAAAAACGGCTTTCCAAGCCTTGGGCAAAGAATCAACGTTTACACCCAACGCTTTCTAATTTGCTACCCGAAGGTGCGCTCAGGGAATTAATTACCCAAGGACTTAAAGCTCGCGTTGACAATGAATTTCAAATTTTCTCGTATCTTGGGCATGATCTCCCCGGCGCTTTGATTGCTATGCCGATGGAGCCTGAAGATGTGCCGGACATTATTTTAAAAAAATATGGCAAAGTGAAGGTAGCAAAACTTGAAGCGGGAAATTCAGAAAATCGATTTTCTCTCGCCGGTGTCCAAATGAAATTCTCCATGAAGGAAAAGGATGGGCGTTATCATATTTCCCGTTCGGGCGATCTGGGCGACTGGATTATCAAAACGCCCTCGACAAAACATAAAAATGTGCCATTAAATGAATTTACAGCGATGAGCTTAGCGGCTCTCGTCGAGATTGAAATCCCAGACATTCAGTTAATAGAACTCAATAAACTTGATAATCTCCCGCCAATCAATCTTCCTAACGAAAAATATGCTTTCGCCATTAAACGGTTTGACCGGGCGGGGCAAGAACGTATTCACATGGAAGATTTCGCGCAAATCTTGGTGAAATATCCCCATGAAAAATATAACTCTGCCGATTACGAACAAATAGGCAGAATACTTTATCAATATACCGGGGATGGTTTGGCAAATGTTCAGCAATTTGCAAGGCGGTTGCTCGTTAATATATTGCTCGCAAATGGGGATGCGCATCTTAAAAACTGGAGCTTGCTCTACAGTGATAAATTTACCCCGGAGTTATCACCGGTCTATGATATTGTCACCACCCGCGTTTATAGGGATGGTGAAACGAAATTTGCTTTAAATTTAGCGAAAACCAAAGACTGGTACGAAGTGTCGATGTCAAATTTTCAGACCTGGGCGGAGGGGTCAGAAATACCATGGCGTGTCATCAAGCCCCACCTTAATGACACGATGGAAAAAGCGCGATCACTCTGGCCAAAGGCTTTAGAGGATTTACCGATGGAAGAAGCTCATAAGCAGCAACTGGTAAAACACTGGGAAAGGCTTCAGCCTGAATTTCGAATTAGGGTGGGTTAGGCTGCTGATTGTCTCGTGAGCTGCCTCATGGATTCTCATGTTTACCGCTTTAATGGGGCAATGTATGTGTTAATTGGGTAATTTCACCTTGTAATTGGGTAATTACCCAATACAATACGTATATTACCCAATTACTAGTGGAAAGTACTCAATATGAGAGGGTCATTACATAGCACTTTTCTGGATTCAATTAGCCCTACTCTTGCTCAAATGGCCTTCATTCGAAAGTTGGGTGAATACAGGGGAAAACAAGCTCTCTTCAATCGTCAACGGCCAGACGCTTTAGAAACCCTGCGGCGTTCGGCAATTATTGAATCTTCAGAATCCTCTAATCGACTAGAAGGTATAGTCGCTCCAAGACGAGTGATTGAAGGTTTAGTTCTTAAGGACCTAAGACCTAAAAACCGAAGTGAAGGTGAAATAGCCGGTTATAAAAGAGCTTTGGATTTAATCCATGAGTCGGCGGAACATATGCCTATTTCGAATAATGTGATTTTACAATTGCACAAGACACTTTATGCCTATCATCCTGCGGATGGAGGAAAGTGGAAACCAAATGACAACGACATTATTGAGCGTAACTCCGCTGGAGAGGTCATCAGAGTTCGATTTAAACCGGTTTCTGCGGTAGAGACACCGACGGCGATGGACGAATTGATTGACCGCTACCACCATTGTATTCAAGATTTACAAATTGAACCTTTAATTATAATCCCATTATTCATCTTGGATTTTCTATGCGTCCATCCGTTCAGTGATGGGAATGGGAGGTCGGCTCGTCTCTTAACGTTGATTCTTTTATACCAACACGGCTATGAAGTGGGTCGCTACATTAGTCTTGAAAGGTTGATAGAAGGTAACTATTCAGCGAAAAAATGCTTGACAGGTTTTTTTGAATAATTTCCTGATGACGCCTGTTATTTGCATTCCACCAAGCCTGTTACATAGAAGAAAGCACAGAGCGAATGCTGCCCTCTAAAAGTCTTAGCGCTACTCCATCGAACGCCTAATTTTAAAATCGCTTCACAAGCCATCTACGAGCAAAAAAACGAATTTCAAAACCCATGTCATAATAACCCCATCACCTGTTGCTATAGCGGCTTTCTACTATGACGAAAGATGGCATTAACATTAATGAAACAGTGCAAGAAGTCGAAAGACTCTTAGCTCAAAGTAACGACTTGCCTCCAGCATTGGAGGGCGCTATCAACATGCTCTTACTGGTGGTTAAATTATTGATTGACCGCACCGGATTAAACAGTCGAAATAGCAGCAAGCCGCCCTCAAGCGACCCCAACAGAGACAAAACCCCTCGCCCCAAAAGCAACAAACCCAGAGGTGGACAAAAGGGCCACAAAGGACACAACCTAGACCAGGTGGATGAGCCCGATGAAATAAGCTCGATTGAAATAGATCGTAGGACATTGCCTAGGGGAGAATATACTGAGTGTGGTTATCAAAAGAGGCAAGTCTTCGACATTCGTATTGCTCGGCATGTGATTGAGTATCGCGCCCAAGTTTTAGAGGATGTATCAGGTAAGCGTTTTGTTGCCACCTTTCCTCCCGGTGTAGGGCGTGCCACGCAGTATGGGGCCAGCATCAGGGCCAATGCGGTCTACATGTCGATGTTTCAATTGATCCCGTACGAGCGTATTCGAACGCATTTCGATGAACTGTTTGGAATTCCCATTAGTAGTGGCAGCCTTGTTAACTTCAACGTTGAAGCCTATCAGCGCCTGGAGGTGTTTGAGGCTCTGGCAGTACAAAAACTACAGAACGCGAAGGTTTTGCACGTTGATGAAACAGGGGTCAATGTTGATGGTAAACGCCTGTGGTTACACAATGCCTCTAATGCCCACTGGACCTTAATAGCCGCCCATGAAAAACGCGGTAAAGAGGCCATGGATGCAATTAATGTCATCCCTCATTTTAGCGGACTTTTAGTCCACGACCACTGGAAGCCCTACTACCGCTATGAGCACTGTGATCATGTGTTATGTAACGCTCATCACAAACGC
>JAESQG010000462.1 GCA_016765265.1 Pseudomonadales bacterium
CTTTTAAGACCTCTTTAGGCTCCATAGCCTATTATGACATTGGTGAAGGGCAGCCGATTGTGATGTTACATGGCTTTCCCGATACCCCTAGCACCTTTACTCATCTTGTGAATGAATTCACCGCAAGCGGGTATCGATGTATAGTCCCTTATATGCCTGGCTACGGCGCTTCTACTTTGCCCCAAACTCGAGGCTCGTCAAAAGCTGCTGATGCTTCTGTTTTGGGCGTTGGTAAAATGGTGGACAAATTTCTTTGTACAATTATACCGGGCACAACAATAAAAATTATTGGCCATGATTGGGGCTCCATAGTGGCTCAAGTACTGGTGGCTCTTGCGGAAGAAAACCCTAATTCAATGTATAAGATTGAGAGTGCTGTTTTTTATGCAGTTCCACCAACGGGCTCCTTTTATCGCAATATAAACTTCAAGCAATTATATCGATCTCGCTACATGCTGTATTTTCAAGGTGCTGGTGTAGCCAATGCCATGAGGAAAGATGATCTTGCGTATATCAAGAAGCTATGGAAACGTTGGTCGCCTTGGACGACCGAGGAATTAGGCTATCAAGTTCAGCTGGAACGAACATTGGAGACCCTCGAAGAAGGGAACTGTCTCGAAAACGCCATTGCTTATTATCGGCATTTTCTGAATCCATTTTATATGTTACGTGGCAGTTCTCTGCGACAGCAAAACAAACTCTTATTAAAGAAAAGGGCTTGTCGGAGTTTAATGTTGGTAGGAGAAAAAGACGGATGTATTGGTGTGGAAATGTTTGACGGTGCTGAATCCTATTACCCTCATCCTGAGACTAAACTTTCGGTGCTAAAGAACTTGGGACACTTCGCACATTTGGAGGACGCGGATAGGGTATATACTGAGATTAATGAGTTTTTTCAGATCGGCGGACGCCTTCAATAAAGAGCATCATCTCCACATATGTGGATGCGGGCCCCAGATTATAAGTGATACCAAAGTCAGCCAGTTTTAAGGTTGTGGTCCCTTCAAACCCTGCCCTATACCCTCCCCACGGGTCAGCCCCATGGCCCACGTATTTAGCGTCTATTTTAATTTCTTTGGTGACACCGTGTAGGCTTAAGTTTCCATAAATGGTGCCCGTCTTATCACCATTGTCCACCACTCGGGTACTGACGAATTTTGCATGTGGATATTTTTTTACATTCAGAAAATCAGCACTTCTTAAGTGCTTATCCCTTTCTGCATGATTAGTATCTATGCTCGCAGTGTCGATACTGACTTCCACTTTGGAGCTGGAAGGTACACTTTGATCGCCACTTATCCAGCCTTCAAGTTTATTAAAACGTCCGAACAACCAGCTAAAACCTAGGTGTTTAATGCGGAATTGAATCGAGGCATGTGCACCCTTAATATCGAGGTCATATACTTCCACCTCCGCATAGGCTGAAGTACTTAGGAGTATCGACAGAATAAGGCTGGCTACTGATTTCATTGTTTTCTCCAGTTTGACTTTTTACCGAGCATCCGGCTGAGGGTATTGTTTTTATCAATCCAATGATGTTTTAGTGCCGCGGTGGAATGTATCACCGTTAACAATATTAATGCCAGTGATAGATACCAATGCCAAATCCCCGCTAGGTCTGCTTGTCCATCAACGCCGAGGAATAAAGATGGAATGTCAAACCAGTTAAAAACGGATATCCCTGCGTCAGCTGCTGTTACCATCAGGTAACCACTAATGCACACTACAAACACTAACCAGTAAAGACAAAGATGAGCTAAAGGCGCAAGTAACCGGTCGAGGGGCTTATCGCTTAACAATACTGGATTGGGGTTAGTCAAACGCCAAATAAAACGAAGGAACATTAGGCCCAACAATATTATGCCTACGCTTTTATGTATGAAGGGCCCTTGATAATAGCCCTTGTCATAATAACCAAGCCCCACCATCCATACACCTAAAGCAAAGAGTGCAATAATTAATACGCCACTTACCCAGTGAAACAAAATACTAATTAGGCCAAAATTAGTCGTGCTATTTCTCAGATTTATGGCCATTATTATTTCTAACCTATTTTGTTTCGATGCTATTTTATTTCGAAGTATACGTCATACTTGTTTTCGGGTTCGGCGATACAAAGATGAAAACAGATTACACTCTAACGGCATTGGTAGGAATTCAACTAAGAGGGAGATTCTCTTTACCTTAGTAGTGGGAGAAAAGTAGTGGGTGTAGTGGGAGAAAAGTAGTGGGAGAAAATTACCTATATTTCGTTTGTGGCGACTAAGGTTAATATATGCTCGCAATTAACGGACGGTATACTGTACAATTCCAATTCTAATTCCTGTAGCGAATAATCCGACCGCAATGCAATATGATGGTATTTTATATTTAAGGGTCTATCCATGTCAACATTAGTACTTGATGGAAAGGCGTTAGCCAAAAAATCGGAAGCAGAGCTATCTGATCGAGTTGCTGCGTTAAAGAAGGCAAATGGCGGGGCAGTACCCATACTGTCTACTATTCTTGTTGGCGATGATCCGGCTTCCGCAACTTACGTTAAAATGAAAGCCAATGCCTGCCAACGTGTAGGAATGGAATCGCTGAAAATCAACATGCCAGCCAATACCACTACCCGACAGCTGCAAGATACGATTATAGATTTAAATGCTAATCAAAATGTTCACGGTATTCTCCTTCAGCATCCTGTTCCTGATCAAATCGATGAACGATTGTGTTTTGATGCTATCGATTTGAGTAAAGATGTAGACGGTGTGACTTGTTTTGGATTCGGCAGAATGGCGATGAATGAGGAGGCCTATGGATGCGCCACTCCGAAGGGAATCATGCGTCTGCTAGAGGCTTATGCTATCCCCCTTGAAGGATTAAATGCTGTCGTCGTGGGTCGAAGTCCGATTCTTGGAAAACCTATGGCGATGATGCTATTGAATGCCAACGCAACGGTGACAATCTGTCATTCTAAAACCAAGCGTTTAGAAGAAATTATAAAACGAGCTGATATTATCGTGGGGGCAGTTGGGCGCCCCCAATTTATCAAAGCGGATTGGATAAAAGACGGGGCGGTAGTGGTTGATGCTGGTTTTCATCCAGGTGGCGTGGGAGATATCGAGCTTGCTCCGTTGGTCAATCGTGTCAGCGCGTATAC
>JAESQG010000463.1 GCA_016765265.1 Pseudomonadales bacterium
AACTGTGCCTCGCCTATCCAATCAAGTGAGCGGCAAGGTGCATCAAGACTGGCCATCATCGATTCGCTTAGGGATAGGTAATGTTGTAAGAAAGTGTTGATAGTCCTGCGATCAAAAAGGTCCGTATTATATTCAAGAAAAGCAACAATCTCGCCAGCAGAAAAATGTAACTCAAGCGTCATATCCAATTTGGATTCTACTTTTTCTAGCCCTAAACCCTCAAACTTAAAATCGCTCATACCACTATTAGCAATTACATCAGCTATAGACGCATTCTCATTGCTCGCTTGGAACAACTGGAACGCTACCTGTACTAATGGCGGGTAGGCTGGATCGCGATCAAACTCTATGGTTTGCAATACTCTTTCTGCCGGTACATCATGATTGACAAAAGCACTTAATACACCTTCCCGCGTATTTTCAATAAGTGATCGAACCGTCTTGTTATCACTCATATCACCGCGAATAACCACGCTATTGATAAAGAAACCGATCAAGCCCTGCAATTCCGTTTGATCTCGCCCCGCTATCGGCACGCCTACCAACACATCATCTTGCTGCGCGTAGTAACTCAATAACAACTGATAAGAGGTCAGCATAAACATAAAGGGAGTCACCCCTAGCTCTGCACACACCACCATAAGGGAAGACTTAAACCCGGCGGGAAAATCGAAGCGTACTCGATCCCCCGACGTTGTTTGTTGCGCTGGACGCGGAAAATCAGTGGGCAATTGCAAAAAGCTGACACAGTCCTCTAGATAATGTGTCCAATACGAAAGCTGTCGGTCGATTGCCTGGTTATCCAGATGTGTGTGCTGCCATAGTACGTAGTCTGCATATTGAATAGACAGCGCAGGCAATATCACTTCCCCAGTCAATGAACAGCTAGCGTAACCACGAACAATCTCTTGGGTTAAAACCCCGATAGAGCCTCCATCAGAAACAATATGATGCATACAGAACATAATAATATGCCGCGCCACCCCGGCCTCTTTTGGCAACACCAGAACCTGTAAGCGAAACAAGGGACCACATAACAAATCAAAAACAGTGGTTTCGTTGGCCCGCAACTGATCATTAATTTTTTGCTCTAACTCCTCAGTGGCGACATCCCTTAAATCAACAATGGGTAGCGTCCAGCCATCATAGTCGTCTACAACCATAAAGGCATCGCCATCCTCATTGGACTGAAAATGGGTACGCAAAGTGTCATGGCGCTGGACAATACTTTGCATGACTGTTTCAAGTACCGACAGATCTAGATCGCCTGTTAATTTAAATGCTCCCGGCATATTAAAGGCAGCACTGCCCGGATTAAGTTGCTCCATAAACCAGAGACGCTGTTGTGAAAAAGACAGGGGTACAGGATCATCACTATCAAACTTTATCAACGGTTGAGATTGAACAATATCGCCTTGTCCTTGCGCCAACTCAATTCGCAATGCTAATCCAGCGATGGTCGGTTCTTCAAAAACGATACGCACGCCTAAATCAACTTGAAAACTTCCTCTAATACGAGAGATGAGCTGCGTTGCCAGCAGGGAGTGTCCGCCTAGCTCAAAGAAGTCGTCATTAACGCCCACTTTTGTAGCCACCATTAAGCCCTGGAGTAATCCTTCCCAAATATAGCAAAGTTCGATCTCAATTTTATTTCGAGGCGCTAGATATTCGGTAGAAACCAAAACACCGGTCTCCGGGGCAGGTAGATTTTCTCGATCGATTTTCCCAGCGGGTGTTAGGGGTAAGCGTTCTAACTCCGTATAGGAGCTTGGCACCATATAATCAGGTAATGTTTGCATTAGGAATAATCGCAAATCGGATAACGCCTCCGAACTCTCTAACACCAGGTAGGCCGCCAACGTCCGATTGCCTTCGAGATCTTCTCGTGCGATGACCACGTTTTCCTTTACGCTGGGATGTTGGTGAATTGCTGTTTCTATCTCTCCTAACTCGACTCGAAAACCGCGTATCTGAACTTGATGATCAATCCGCCCAATATACTCTATTGACCCGTCTTTTAAGCAGCGGCCCAGATCGCCGGTTCGGTATAACCGATCATTTTCGCCAGCAAGTTCGATTCCCAATGGATGCAATTTTTCTAATGATTTCACAGACACAAATGCCGCTGCTGTTGTTTCAGCATCATGCCAATAGCCTTCACCTACGCCAACACCCATCACACAAATTTCTCCGGGTATCCCCTGGGGTACTAAATTGGAATATTGATCAAGGATAAGAATACTGACATTACCCACCGGTGTACCGATGGGAACCGATTTCGCAGTCAACGCTAGGGGCTTGCGAATAATACTCTGAAGAATATCGTCTGATGCTTCAGTGGGTCCGTAGGCATTTACAACGGGAATATTTTCATAAAGCCTTAACCACTCATTGACCAAAGGCACCGGCACCGCCTCACCCGTTGCCATCATCCATTTCAGCGATGGAAGATGGCGTTCCTCAATTCTCATTCCCTTCACCTGATCCACCAGCAACTGCAATACTACAGGGACCAGTTCTACCAACTGAATCTCTTCGGACTGTATCAATCTGAACATTTTATCAGTGTCGGTCACCTCATCTAGAATGACGGTGCGACCACCTGTTATTAATGGCCCTAAGAATTGCCATACGGATATATCAGAGGAAGCTGGCGCACTTTGCAGAAAGGTAAAACCCTCATCAAAACAAACATCACTGGTGGTCAACGCCTTACACTCAGCCAGTACATGATTCAATGCACCGCGATGATGAACGATTGCTCCTTTCGGCAATCCCGTTGAGCCGGAGGTGTAAATCATATAAGCACGATGATCAGCACTCACATTAACCAGTGGATTGGTATCAGCGCATGATGCTATCTTGTCCCAGTCTTTATCCAAGGGAATAAAATCGATATTGGACTTTAGTTTTAAGCCATCAAAAGCGTCTGGCCGATTCAACAGAGTATCAACGGTTAACACGATAGCGACATTGGAATCATTCATCATGTGAGCGATACGATCTTGAGGGTATGCAGGATCCATGGGCACGTAAGCCCCACCCGCCTTCATAATACCTAGCATTCCCACTAGAAATGTCGGTGACCGGTAGGCCCAAAGCCCCACCAGATCACCCACTTTAACTCCCTTTGCTAATAAATAATGCGCTAGGCTATTAGCCTGCGTATTCAGTTCACTATAAGTCAGGCGAACATCTTCATGGACACAGGCCACTGCACTGGGCACTCTAGTGACTTGCTGTTCGAAGCAATGATGTAGGCAACGCTCTAAATCAAAATCGTAGCTTGGGCCGCGAAGAGTCTCTAACATCGCCTGATGTTCTTTGCCGCTCTTCATCAAATCCAACTGGCCTATGGTTTCTGCACCATTGAGAATCTGCAAACTCACGCTTTCCAACCGCTCAAGCAGATCAAAATCTTCGAACAAGCCTTTTTGATAATGTAAATTGAGTTGAACCGTACTCTCTAGCATTTTTGGAAAAAATTCAACGACACCGTCCATCTCGTTGGTAAGGCCGATCACTTCCAGCGAGTCCCCCATGAAATCAGGTGTGGGAACAAAATGATAGAAATCATACATAAATCCCAGCCGGCCCTGTGGTAACATTTTCTCCTGTTGAGCCATCGACAGTAGAGCCTTGCCCTTTATTTTCTTCTGATGTGTCCTCGCTGCTAGATAGAGGTCACTGATCTTACTATCACCGTCGAACTGAGTTTCGCCAAAGAAGTAAGGAACTTGTTGTACAAAACATCCCAAGGCATTCATCTGTCCCTTACCACGGGCCGCGAGCATTTCATTAATGTAAAATCCGGATGTGGGTCGACAATAGCGCTGGAGTAAAATCCCGTATAGGACTTTAAAGTAAATCGCGGGGGTCACTTTTTGCTGTCGGCAAAAACGTCTTATCTGCCCCCAGTGATCTTCGCTTAGGGTAAGCCGATGACTGTATTTGCTTAGGGTCAGTGGTACATCTGAGGATAAAGGCAAGTCCAGAGCTTCTACAGGGGGTATAAGTTGCTGCCAAAAGGACTGAATATCAGCACTATCAACCTGCTCTCTATTTCGCAGCACATATCCAGGGAAAGCGTCTATCTTTAGACCCGCCTCGCCAGATACACCGGGCGTGCCGTCTATTGCGATAAGTCTCTCGTAGCTTCGAAGTACTTCCAATCCAAATGAGACTACGGCAACACCATCCAACACAACATGATGAGCCGCTACTAGCATTACATAATTATTTTCTCTTAATTTTAAAACCGCCGATCTGACCAGTTGTGAGGAAAAAATATCATAGGGTTGATAGATATATTCTTCTATTTTCCGATCTATTTCCTCTCGGCTGACCTTGCGATGACTCCAATCGATTATTTCCAACGGTATATCATGCTGTTGAAGTATTAATTGATACGCTGTATCCAGATACGGAAGTGAAGACGCTATGATTTTGGTTCTTAATGCGCAATGAGATTGGACAAGCTCCTGAATACTCTCTTTCCAAATCTGAATATCGATAAACCGATGGATAAAACTGGCGTAGCCCAAACTATTTTGCAGTGTATCCGGGTTGACGATGTTTGCTAAAACCATTCCCTGTTGCATCGCCGTTAACGGTAAAACTTGTTCAACCTCAACCTCAACCTCGAACTGGTCAAGCTGTAATAAATGACTCAACTCGATAGAATCCACTAACTTGATAGTGTCGATTCCTAAGTCGGGAGCCAACCACATCTGCTCCAGTATATGCTGATACTGTTGCAACATTCGCGTTATAGTGGCCTCTTCGAAGAGATCGGTATTATATTCCGCAGTGACTAATGCTGTTCCGCCAACCTCCTCGACAATAAAACTAACATCATATTTCGACACCACTCGATCCACGCTAAGAATATCAATCTCGAAATCGGGCAGCACACTGAGTAGACCACTAGCCAATCCGTCCATATCAATATCGGTGCTCGCGGTATTCATATTCTGTAGATGAAATCCCACTTGCGCACCGGTGGAGTACTGTGGATTACGCTCCAACTCAAGGGCATCGAAAAGTATTTCCGCCGGTAAATCCTGATGAGCGAAGGCTCCGAGAGTCACTTCTTTAACACGACTAATGAAATCGTTCACCGTTGGATTGCCAGTCAACCTGGTTCTTAATACCAGGCCGTTTAAGAACAACCCGATGATATTTTCCGTATCACCGTGATGACGACCCGCGATGGGGATTCCCACCACCACATCATCCAAATTGGTATAGCGAGACAACAACAGTTGGTAAGCTGCTAACATACTCATAAACAAAGTGGCGTTATTTTTTGCGCTAAACGACAGTAGGTTTTGATATAGCGCCTTGGGTAACTGCCGTGTCACTGACGCACCGCTGGTGGATTGAATTGGGGGTCTGGGTTTATCAGTAGGTAAACTTAATACTTCAGGAGC
>JAESQG010000464.1 GCA_016765265.1 Pseudomonadales bacterium
AAAATTAATATCGTCTGTGAAAATGAAGTTGGCTGTGGCTTTCAAAAAACCACCAATAGTGTCAATATTATTGCAGTTGGCGTCAAGCTAAAACGGGGAGTAGGTGAATCCAAGGAAGGTATAAATCGTGTACAAAAAAAATATAGTCCAAACCTTTAAAACATCAGCAGAGGAAGGAACAAGCGTTTACTTCGTTTTAGAAAACGGCACGATACGCGCAAAAACTGCAGATGGAAAATTCCATATTCGACCGGGTAAAAATATGTTTTTTATCAGGGACGCGAAAAGCGACACATTGTTAAATAATCGTCCTATTAAAGTGACGATTAAGGGTGATGGCCAAGTCTGGATTCAATATGGTAAAGCGGGGATATGTGATGGACGATTAGTGTTCGACGAAGAATATAATACGCCCTATGATCTCTATCTTGACGAAGCAGGAAATTATAAAGGAAGTCGACATGTTGGCCATTCAATTGGTACTATTTTTAAGGGCGGTGTTGCCAAGCACACCGAGAGCAACATTAATGCAAGGATAAAAGCATTCGTGGGGCCGCAAGGTAAATTAATTAAACACGGCATTAAACGGGGCGATAGCCCTATCATTGTTGACTGATAGTCGCCTAATAAATTAGTAGCCCATTACATATAAAAGGTAGAATTTATGGAGTTTCCAAAAATCGGTAATATGGCACCGGTATTTTCATTGCCTAACCAGCGCGGTGAGACAATTAAGTTAAAAGATCTTCGTGGTAAAAATGTTGTCATTTACTTTTATCCCAAAGCTTCTACCCCTGGATGTACAGTGCAGGCCTGTGGAATTCGCGATACCGCTAAAGACTTTAAAAAATTGAATACGGTTGTACTGGGGTTGAGTCCCGACCCCGTGGCGCGCCTAGTCAAGTTCACAGATAAGCAGGGGCTAAATTTTGATTTACTTTCCGATGAGGGGCACAATATCGCCGATAAATACGGAGTATGGGGGCTGAAGAAATTTATGGGTAGAGAGTTTGATGGGATACACCGGATTACTTTCATCGTCGGAGAAGACGGACGCTTAAAGCATATTTTCGAAAAAGTGAAAACCAAGAGCCACCACGATGATGTGTTGGCGTATATAAAAGAGCACCTAGCATAAGGGTGACGTAAGGATAGGTAACGCTTCTAATCCTAATTATTCCTTGTTCTATTAGGCAGCTTTCGTCTCTGTGGAAGCCGCTTCTACTGTGGACTGTTCTGCGATCTCATTAGTCGACGGCGGCTTCTCCTTGTCTATGCGCAATAACAAAGTGGGTAAGAAAACTAAATCCACGACTAATGCGACAGCCAATGTTATAGCCGTAAACATACCCATATCGGAATTGAGTTTAAAGACAGAAAAAGTCAGTACTGAAAACCCAGCAATGAGCACGAAATTGCAGATCAGCAGTGCGATACCTACATGGGTAAAGGCGTAATGAATGGCTTCTTCAGGGGACATTTGTTTTTCTTTTCGAGCGTGTAGATATTTGCTAAGGAAATGCACTGAGTTGTCCACCACGATACCTAGCGTCATGCCTATAGCCATGGCGACGGAGACACCCACTTGTCCGAAAAGAATACCCCAAATTCCAAAGGCTATCGCTGCCGGCATTAAATTCGATACAAAGCTGACTAATCCGATTTTTATGGAACCCAGGGAAATAGTGATAATTATTGAGATGAGTACTAAAGCGAAGGTGGTGGCTTTTACCATGCTGGTGGCATTGTCCACTCCCAGATGTGAGAACATGACCACCATACTCCCTTCATAGTGATCGATCTGTGGCAGGTTGGTGTCTAACCATTGGTTAAACCGGGCCTCTGTACCTAGAGTTTCATTTGTTGATTGCTCGCGGAGCGTGATTAAAATGCGGGTAGAGGTTTTATCGAAGTTAACTAAATTGGTAACATCCAGCCCAAAAGGTAAGCTTAATTCATAGAGAAGAAAATACTGCGCA
Organism: Pseudomonadales bacterium; assembly: GCA_016765265.1. Lineage (GTDB taxonomy): Bacteria > Pseudomonadota > Gammaproteobacteria > Pseudomonadales > DC-out160 > DC-out160. Next base: position 1,980 of record JAESQG010000464.1, read on the forward strand.
GCCAAATCCCTTTCTACTGGCAGTTTGTACCAGTTGTCATCATCGCCGTGCATGTTTTTATTCAGTCGTTTGAAGATGTCTGTGATGCTATTGACTTGTTGTACTTCAGGTTGTTCTTTTACCCACTGTGTAAACTCCTCCACTTGCTGCAAAAACTTTGGATTGTAAATGCCTCCTTCGTAGGGACTTTCAAGAGAATATTCAATATTGTATAGACCAGACAAGTGTTCATTGGCAAAGTCGGCGGAGTAGCGAAATTCATGGCTTTCATCAAAATACTTTTCAAATCGATCGTTAATTTCATTTTGGCTTACAAACGATACTATAACGCAGGTTGTAGCGCACATGCCCCAGAATATGGGGTTGCGATAGCGTAATATCCCGCTCGCAAAAGGCGTTATCCAATGTGGCTTTTCATCACGAATTGCTTTTGGTTGTTTGACAGTAAGCACTAATAGAGCAGGAAGAAAAGAGAGAGAGAGGACAAAAGCGATAAGCACACCGATTGCAACTACACTACCCAGGACTTGAAATGGGGGACTATCACTAAAATTCATGGTCAAAAAGCCGATGGCGGTGGTCAGGCTTGTTAAGAATATCGGCGACAAATTGAGTGTAAGGCTGTCTATCAATGCCTCGGCCTTTGCCATTCCGGCGCGCGAGTTGTGATTGAAGGTTACTAGTATATGTACGCAGTCCGCTATTGCCATGGTAAGGATAATAATGGGAGCTGTTGCCACAGGAATGGTAATGTCAAAGCCAAACCAACCCGCGAGTCCGATGGTGCTGATCAGTGACAGAATGATGACTGATAATATGGCAGCGGTGGCGAGGAATGATCGAAAAAGTAGAATGAGGAAAGCAATAATAATAATAAACATCAGTGGGATTAGGCTACGACTTTCACTGTCTATGACCTCAAACGCGGCAGTGTTACCCATGATCAAACCGGTAAGATACACTTCGGAACCGGGAAATTGTTGACGTATCTTGTCTGCGACTGCTCTGGAAGCACGAGTAACTTCCATTTCTTCTGCTAGTTTAATATGTGGTATTGCGAAGCTGACGTTGATGGCAGCAACGTCTCCCTTGTAGGACAGTAGTTTGTTGAGCAGTACGTCCTCTTTCATCGCTATCGCTTTTATCGCAGCTCGATTTTCTGCGGTCAAGGGTAGATCGTCTTCTACCAGGTTGCGAACGATAAAACCTTCTTCATCGGCTTCTGTGTACTGAAAATTTGTGATGGAATCAACGCGGATGGAATAGGGTAATTGCCAACTTAAGTCCGTTAGAGTTAACAGCAGTTGTAAACTCTCTTCGCTAAATACGTCCTTGTCCGGAAGGGCGATAATAAAAAGCACGCTATCTGAAGTGCTATAGGTATCTTGCAGTCTATCGTAGGCTTGCAGATAGCGACTCTCTTTTGAGAAAAAATCTTTGAAATCTGTTTTCAGTTCAATAGAGAGGGCACCCCATCCAGCAGTGAATACAAATGCTAGGGTTAAGCCGATGACAAGCCAGGGACGATGAACAATGGTTTCAAATAGATTCTTTATCATTTAGGTTTTCCACCACTACGTAAGTAAGCTGTAGGTAGGAGTTGTGGTCTAGATTGTAGTATTTTTTCTCAGATAAAATAAACAGAATAAAATGGGATGTATTGTACCGCTCTTAGGATAGTAGTGATTCTACTAAGGAGCAAAATATTTTTAAGTATCAGTGCCATAGCCCTTTTTATATAGGTAGCTCAGGCCGGTGTTAAATAGTAGAGGCTAAACAGTCGAAGGTGACTCTGTCTACGGCGAGTAGTAAAGTCAGTCGGTTGGGAGGCTACTGTGTTGGAGTTTTGCGGACCAGTAGTGCTACGTTATGTTGTGCTATAAATACTTTGTTTTGTGTCTGTGCTGACCACAGGGCAATTATTTGATATCTAGTGCCAGCACGGAAACCCGTGTTTTTAGCTCAAGTGGAGAAGAACTGATCAACTG
>JAESQG010000465.1 GCA_016765265.1 Pseudomonadales bacterium
CTTGGGTGCCAAATTTTTAACTTACTGACTCCTTATATGAGCGAATGGCGTCAATGTGCTCCTGGGGGTTTTTAAGACCCGCGTTCATAGTAGCAATTGCCAAATGGGTGGTGCCAATGTCGCGCCAAGCTTCCGCATTTTTAGCCCAACGATCTGGATTGCCTTTGGCTATCTGAGCTTGGGCCTGAATACCAAACTCAGCGGGACTGCGGCCATTTTCTGTGAGTTTTTCATGTAGTCGCTCAATCAGGCTTTTAGATTGTTTGTGACCAAATAACGGTAGCCAGCCATCGCCCATACGGGCAGCTCGATCAATCACTGCATCTGCAGTACCACCAAACCATATTGGGATCTGTCGTGAGGGTAGCGGATTCAGCCCCGCTTTGGTTACTTTGTGCCACTTACCCTCAAAACTCACACTATCTTTGGTCCACAGCTCACGCATCAAGGTGACTTGCTCCTCCTGACGTTTACCTCGATTGTGAAAATTTTCCCCTAAGGCTTCGTATTCCACATCATTCCAGCCAGTACCCACGCCCAGGCGCAGACGACCACCGGAAAGTACATCCAGCTTGTTTGGCAACCAAAGCGGTTTGTCTTTGAGGTAATATCAATACTGAAGTAGAAAATTCAATCTTACTGGTAGCACCCGCTAAGAAACCCATAATCACAAACGGTTCATGAAAGGGAACGTCTTTATCGTAAGGGCCGTGGAAACCACCTGGACGATCGGGGTCAGCACCCAATACGTGGTCGTAGAATAATAAATGGCTGTAGCCTAGCTCTTCTACAGCTTGGGCATAGTCTCGAATAGCAGCGGGATCGTTACCGATTTCAGTTTGCGGGAATACAGCGCCAAATTCCATTTTGAACTCCTGATCTTAAAGTCTAGGATTACTGAAGTGTCACCTTAACACTTCTCCCTATTAAACCGGAGTTATTTTACCTGGTCTTCAAATGCCGAATTGGCGCATCACATGATCAGACCCACTGATTAAACCCACTGATTAAACCCACTGATTATACCAACAGCGGAGTCTATGCGGATTACCAAGACCTATCTAAAAACTTTTGCGATAGCTCATCTCAATCACTGTTACTGTTAAACTCAACTTAGTATCGAGTCCAGCAGTGGGGTTGTAAAGAAAGTTTTGAAGCCGAGTATCGTTACCATTGGTACTCGTCCCAGTTTCAATAAAATCATCATGCTTTATCTGGAAAAAAGCAAAATCAAATGTGCGTTCCTTTGCCAGTCTATAGCTAAACCCAAGGGCAATAATATCTATATCGCCTAAGGGAACTAGAAAATCTTTTTTGTCGTCTGGAATACCCGTTTTTCTCGGTTCATAACCAAGCCTGAGACTTAGCTTCGGGCTATAATCATATTCAAACCCTATTCCCCAGTTTACCGTATCTTCATAGAACCGAGGAATCACAAGTTTGTCATAGTCAGCACCCTCGATACCTATCAGACTCAATAGCACTATTAGCCCTATGTCTTCTCCAAAATCAAATGTCAAGGTGTCCCATTTGCTTGTTTCCGTCCACTTGACATCAAAATTTATTTTTAATTTAGGCAGCGCCTGAACACTAATACCTAGCGCGAGATGTTGCGGGGTAATCAACTTTACCTTCCCGATCCTAGAAATAACGCCATCGTCGGGAATATCAATCGCTTCTTTAACGATAGTATCCAACAAACCCTCTATACCGAAGGGCTCAGACTCTGAGATTCCCACCACCCACGGATGAAAATTGCTTGAAAGGCCCAAAGAGATAGGACCTTTCAAGACGTCAGCTGCTTCACTTTGATAGGCAATACCAAGTGTTAGCCAGTCAGTTACATCCCACAAGGCTCCCAAGTTATAAGTGGGAGAAGCCATAGTCTCAACACCTATTTCCACATCAAAAATAGTTTGGAAAGGATCTAGCTCACCACCACAAAGATCTAAACCTGGCACCTCTAAAACGTAGCGATCCGCCTCTGTACGCCCACATACTTGATTGGTCAGTGTAGTTAATTCTTGCACCAACAAACTGGGTGATCTGAAAGGTAAAACTGCGCCCAGCCCGACGTAAGATAACCCTACGCTAAACCCAATAGAAATCCTGTCCGTCAGCTCGTAGCCCACTGATGGCGATAAATAAGTAATCCGAGATATACTGAACTCTTTTCCGTAGACGATTCCCGGGTCGTCATCCTTGCGAGTCATACCGAAGATCATGGGAGCATAAACTGCATTGGCGAAGGTGAATTTAGATCCCTTACGATTATAGGAAACTCCCCCTAGGGGTGCAGCTAAAACAGGTAAAGCAGTGTGACCTCCGCCCGGCAAATAAACAGCGAACTTATCAATAGTGCTGGAGGTATTAGCCAGAGGGTCAGTAAAACCCTTGGCTGCAATGTCGTCTTTGAATTCTTGATTATTTGCTTGGAACTCACCAGTAAGGGAAATATCGCCAGCAATAATCTTCAGTTCATATTGACGACCTTTTAGACGAGTCAATCCCGCCGGATTGAAATGGATAGCATCTATGCCGGGGGGATCAGCGGTTACTGCATTACCGAGGGATATTGCTTTCGCGTTACCAAGTAACAAGTTTTGAAACAGTTGACCGTAGCTAACGTTACATACCATCATAAGAAAAAACATCAACGTGTTTTTTATTATTATATTCTGCATACTGCTAATCCTTTTACAGTTTCGCATCCAAGGCACTTCATCGAACGAATTAAAATTCGAACAAAACTAGGTGACAACCCTGTTTTGTGCAACGATCGCAAGCTTACTATCTGAGAAGGTTTTTATTTTCATATACTTCTCATAGCTGGCATACACGTAAGGTATACTCTAAGTTCCTTTGTATGAACGTACTGGGATCGGCGCTTCTTTACCTTTGAATTTTTATTATTAATTTTATTTTGATCTTATTACAAGGAAGAATAGGCAAACGATTAGGTTAATGAGCAGTTTTCAAATATACGAAACTAGGAAACCACTCCTCTAGATCTCGCTTTAACTTATATTCTTGTAATTTGAGTTCATTCTTATCTCTATGTTGATAAGTGTCAACTTTATTGTTGTAAATAATTCAATTTTTAGATCGTAATAAACTTGATAATCACATAAAGGAAAGTCGAGGAGCGTAACTATCAGTATATGTAACAAATAGGTTCACGCTATCAGGTGTTTTATGGCGTCTCCTAAAGCCTTACCTTAGTGAAGGCCGTTCTACCGAAAGGACCATTATTCACAGTTTTAATTCGAATAAATACACAGATTTACGTGATTGCTCCCTTTATCCTTTGTAGCTAATAACCCGTTGTTTGAACACTATAAGTGACCCATCAAAAAAGGAGAGAATCATGGTAAAGGATACAGTTAATCTAGGGCCAACAGAACCTTCAGCAGTGCTAAAGTATTTCAAAATCGCCCTATTCAGTATAATTATTGTGGTCGTTAGCGCTCAATTTCAACGAGCACTGGCCGCAGAGAGGTTGTTAGAAGACAATACCGTTACGGATTCACAACAAATCTTTACCGAATCTTACATAGCAAAAACCGACGCCCAAGGCCCTAAGACACCCGTCGCTAAGCTTTCACTACAGCTAAATGGCGATAGTTTCCACTTGGATATAATGGAGCTATTGCTACATGAAAAGCTTGAAGGAAAAACGGTAGGCTGGGCCTATTCTATTTCACAAACTGGCCAACAAGTTGCTGAAGATGGTGGTGGCGTAGCCCTCTACAGCCACGATGTGGTAATTGAAGGGAATCTCGAAGGCTTTGTGGGTTTAGATCTCGAGCCCAGTGATGTACTGATGACGCCAGACACCCGCATTAACATTGCCAGCGTCACTAGAATACCACGGCCATTGCTTTGTTACAGCTCTTGGAAGCTAGCAGTTTAACGGTTGATGATCTTGTAGAACCGTGGTTGCCGTCTGATTGGTTTAAAGGCGCTGGTATCGAATCATTAACATTTAGGCATCTTCTCACTCACACCAGTGGGTTCAATCAAATCTTTGTTATTCTCGCAGCTTTTGATGCCGCTGACCCTTGGAATAATTCCTGGGACGGCTTGGAGTTTGTCGTCAACGCGGGTGCAATTCCAGATTCAGAGAACTCCTATAAAAATGCCAACTTTGCGCTCATGCGGGTTCTCATACCCATGCTATGGAAAGAGTTTAACCCCGCTCTTATGGGGATCGATATAACGGCTGAGAACTATGGTGAAATTTATTTGGCTTATTTGTATGAAAACCTTTTCCATCCAGCAGGCATTTACAATGTGAGCTGTGAGGAGAGCAATGGCTATCAATTCGCGCGAGCGTATCACACCATTTACACTGAGTTAAGTGGAGCTGTTTTTGACGTGGGATTACAAGATTGTGGTGGCCACGGAAATTTAAAACTATCCGCAGTAGAGATTAACAGATACCTTGTGCACGCTCTTTACAATGACGCCGTACTTTCTCCCGCAAACCGACAGTTGATGGATGACTTTGGCTTAGGCTGGGTGTACTGGTCTATCGATGATAGCGATGACATCTTCTATCATCCAGGTGACCTTTACAGCAGCTTCGATGTACTTATGATGGCTGAAATGGAATATCAGTTGATGGAATTCAGCAAAGAGATTCATACCTGCACGATGAAAATGCCCTACCAATTGGAGGCGGCTCTGATAATAAACTCAAATGTGTCGAGCGGTAAGAGCGCTTGTGGGATTCTAAAGGAAGCTTTTCAGGGAGCAGTTTTTCAATAAAAATACATCATACAGTTCAACTAAAAAGGGCAACTCAGATTCACATCTATCTGAGTTGCCCTTTTTTATTTCTTTAACGGATACTACTAATTCAGACTAAATGCCATTAGGTGATCTGAAGGCGGAGATCCCACTAAATCACTACCGCCCGCGGCAACAATTACGTACTGCTTACCATTCACCTCATAAGTCACCGGTGTTGCATTACCCGTGGCAGGCAATTCATATTCCCACAAAAGCTTACCCGTTGATGTATCAAATGCGCGAAACATCTGATCAGGTGTAGCTGCAATAAAGGTAAGCCCTGCTGCGGTAGAAATCGCGCCACCCAACGTCATCTGTAGGCGTTTATCTCCTGGCCTAAACGCTCGCTTAGTCAGTAACGGTGTCTCCCATAAAATAGTCCCCTTGGACATATCTAATGCAACCAGTTTAGACCAGGGTGGCTGATTACAGGGAGTCCCGTCTTTAGCAGTAAAGAATTGTATCCGTAGGCCGTAGGGAGCGCCCATTAATGGAATCAAATTAGGTCTTCTAAAAGAAAAAAGCTCAGTGAACAATCCACTCCACCATTTAAAGCTGTACTTTTTATCTAGGTGTAAAACAACGGGGAAATTCATCACAGGCGCCACCAAGATCCCTCTTTCTTTGTCAAATGTCGCCCCGCCCCAACTAAACCCTCCTCCTGCACCGGGCACCTGGACGATACCTTTAGCATGATAGGGAGCATATATTACTGGGTCAGGCATTCCTTCAACTAGCGCTTCGCACTCTTTTTTATGCTGTGGAGTAGGCGCATATAAGTTTTTCAGATCAATACTGTGTGGAATTAACGGCGGAGGTGCCACCGGAAAAGGCTGGGTCTTAGCCATCACTTCTCCTGGTAACGCCAGCTGCGGTACGGGTCGCTCCACAATCTCATGTAACGGTTCCCCTGTCTCACGATCGAAGGTAAATATCATGCCCATTTTTGTGAGTTGGATGGCTGCCTTTCTTACCTCTCCCTTAATCGTTAAATCCACCAAAAGTGGCGGCGTCGGCAAATCATAATCCCACACGTCATGATGCACTTCTTGAAAGTGCCAAACTCGTTTACCTGTCTTCGCATCTAGCGCGACGGTACTATTGGCATAGAGGTTGTCTCCCACTCTTTCGCCACCATAATAATCTGGCGCAACCGTGGCGACAGGTGCATAAATCAATCCCAGCTCAGGGTCAGCACTAGAACCTGACCACACATTCCCAGCACCGGTTTTTTCGGCGCTACCGGGCGCCCATGTGGCATATGCTTCCTTATCTTCTGGGCCTGGTATTGGGCGAAAGCTCCACAAGGCTTTTCCGCTAAGAACATCGAATGCGCGAATATAACCTTTTGGCCCATCTATTCGTAATCCATCCATGGGTGAATTACCCACCACAATAGTGTTATCAACGATGACAGGTACGGTCACATTGTAGATTTCACCATCAAACATCTCTTCATCTGTGGCTCTAAAGCTCACTACACCATCAGTACCGAAAGATTTGCAGAGCTCGCCATTTCTTGCATCGATGGCAAACAGATCACCCATTTGCGTTACATGCAACAAACGAGTCTTGCAAAGTTCACCCTCTTTGGCGTCTTCATTATCATGGTAAACAATCCCCCAGCAATTTCCTCGTATCAAACTATGCTCACGCCCTAATGTGGCGAAATCAAACCGCCACTTAGTCGCACCGGTTTCTGGATCTAAGGCAATGATGTCCTCATCAGGGGTACAGGCATATAAAGAACCTGCGATCATTAAGGGGGTATTGGCAAAAGCGCGAAGCAAACTGGTTTGTTCATCTTCAGCGCCTATTTGAATATCCCAAGCGAGTTTCAAATCTTTTATGTTCTCGGGAGTAATTTGTTTCGCGGGAGAAAATCGCGCATAGCTAACATCTCCACCATAGGCTTGCCATTCAATAGAAGCGTCTGTGCTATCAGTGGCTAACAGGTCACCAGATATCAAAACAGCAAATAAAAAACCCCATACATTTTGCGCTTTATGAAGTTTGATGGCGAAAGCCCTCCTAAACAAATGATTTTATATGAGATGAAGACGGGACTTTAAACTGTATGTATACCAATATCAACAAGTACATAAATGGGTCACTTCTATTACATCAACGCTTCTACTTACTGATATGTCTAATAACATGATAAGGTCGGTTGCCGTCTCAATCTTTAAAATCCCTCCACGACTGCACACTCCGCTTTTTTAACAAATGCAGTGCTATGGAAGTTATGGGGGGGTGCGAATAAAAACCAAATCAGTCAAATAAACCCGCCGCATTATAGCTATTGATAAGATAGGGAGGATTGGTAATATCTAGAGTATTAAATACAACTCAGGGAGACAGACATGGATTTTGGGTTGACAGACCCCGACCACGCGGGTAGATTAGCACTAGAGAACATTCGTGAGTCGTGCGGCTCCATATATTCCATCCACAGTCCCGTGA
>JAESQG010000466.1 GCA_016765265.1 Pseudomonadales bacterium
GCAGACCCTGATTTTAAAAACGCGGGTATTTGCTGGCAAGATGGATTCCGCACAACAGTCGAAAACTTTCTTAAAGGGCAATGCAATATGTCCGCTAAAGGTTTACCACAGTTGTCTGCTGTATTTGGCGTGAGCACCGCTGGAGCGGCCTATATTCCAGCTCTGTCTGATGAGGTGGTAATGGTTCGGGATAATGCCACCATACACTTAGGTGGACCCTCTATAGTGAAGGTCGCCATTAATGAAGAGGCCACGGCGCAGGAGTTAGGCGGGGCAGAAATGCATACCACCGAATCCGGTGTGTCAGATTACATCGCCGATACTGAGCAGGAAGCTATTGCGCGCCTTAGAAGTATTGTTGCTGGGTTGAACCGATCTTCAACAAATCACCAACGAACCCAAACGCCGGCCGCTCCACTTTATCCTATCGATGAAATTAGCGGTATTGTCAGCAAAGATCCCACTCATCCCTACGATGTGCGTGAAGTGATGGCCCGCTTGGTTGATGAAAGTGATCTAAAGGAATTCAAACCGCTATGGGGTCTTAGCATAGTTTGTGCAACCGCTCATCTGCACGGTTATCCCGTTGGTATTATCGGTAATAATGGTCCCTTATTCTCAGACGCTTCAGTAAAGGCGGCGCATTTTATTGAGCTTTGTGAGCAGCGTAATATCCCTTTATTGTTTCTCCATAATGTACCCGGATTTATGGTGGGCAAGGAAGCTGAACGCGGTGGCATCGCCAAGCACAGCGCAAAACTGGTTTATGCTATGTCCTGTGCAAAAGTACCGCGTCTCTCAGTGGTGATCGGTGGATCTTACGGTGCGGGTAATTACGGCATGTGTGGGCGCGGATTCCGGCCGGACTTTTTGTTTGCCTGGCCAAATTCGGTTGTGGCCACTATGAGCGCTGATATCGCTTGTAATGTGGTGACCGAACTTGAAAGAACTAGCGTAAACCGCAAAGCCACGCCCGAGTCCTTGGCGACCTTAGAGGCGGAAACGAGAGAAATTTATGACAGGGCGAGTGGCGCTTATTATGCCACTTCTCGATTATGGGATGACGGCGTTATTGAACCTGGGCAGACGCGAGATATCCTCGGTTTATGTTTGTCTATTGTGGCGACTAAGCCACCCGTTGAAGGCCGCTCCTATGTCTACCGAATGTAAACGATTTCGTCTATCGGATGTAAAGAGTTTCGTCTATCGAATGTAATCAACTATTACGAAAGTTTATATTCAATCAATAAATTGTATTCAACCAACAGAAGAGATTAAGCAAATGAGCTGGAATACGATAAAAGTCACTGTCGATCAACGCGGTGTTGCTACCCTGCTGTTGAATCGTCCTGAGAAACATAACTCCATGAACGCTGAGCTTATTGCAGAAGTGACTGATGCAGTGGATATGCTGGAGGCGGATAAAAAGGTTCGGGCGGTAGTATTAACCGGTGCAGGCGAATCATTCTGTGCCGGCGGTGATCTTTTATGGATGAAGACCATGGCTGAATTTAGTCGCGAAGAACGCATTATAGATAGCGCAAAGCTAGCGACCATGCTGCGTAAATTAAATACCCTGTCGAAACCGCTGATTGGAAAAATTAACGGTCAAGCCTATGGCGGTGGTAACGGGTTGATCGCGGTCTGTGATGTAGCCATAGCAGTGGATAGCGGGAAATATTGCTTGACGGAAGTGGGCTTAGGCCTGACCCCTGCTAATGTTGCCCCCTTTGTGGTGGCCAAAATGGGCCAATCTAATGCCCGGCGAACCTTGCTAAACGCCCGACCTTTCTCCGCGCAAAAAGGCAAGGAACTGGGTCTAATTGATGAAGTGGTGAGTGCCGATGAGTTAGACGAAACCGTAGAAAAAGAACTGCAATATATATTGCAGTGCGGACCCAACGCCATTGCGGCCACCAAAAAGTTGATCTTCTATGTGGACAGCCACGAGCTAGCGGTTAGTCAAGAATATACTGCTGAACTACTGGCCGACACCTGGGATTCTGATGAAGGAAGAGAAGGTATTCGGTGCTTTTTCGCCAAAGAGACGCCCAGCTGGAAGCAGAAAAAATGAAACCCATTAAACGATTACTGATTGCTAATCGGGGAGAGATAGCCTGTCGCATTATTCGTAGTTGTCGACTTTTAGGAATAGACTCGGTTGCGGTTTATTCTGATGCTGATCGAGATGCCCAGCATGTGAGTCAGGCCGATAGGGCGGTTCACATCGGGGCCTCTGCTGCCACTGAAAGTTATTTAAATGCCGAAGTGATTGTTGCTGCTGCATTGAAAATAAAAGCGGATGCCGTTCATCCGGGTTATGGGTTTTTGTCAGAAAGCACTGAATTAATTCGTCGTTGCCAAGAGCACGATATCACTTTCATTGGCCCGTCTATAGAATCCATCGCTCAGATGGGTTCCAAAATAAATGCAAAGCGTATTGCTCAGGACTTAGAGATCGCGACAGTGCCGGGTTATAATGGTGATTCTCAAGGTGTAGCGGACCTGCTCGCGGAAGCCAACCGCGTCGGATATCCGCTGTTGATAAAAGCCAGTGCTGGTGGTGGTGGCAAGGGCATGCGTATCGTACACAACAAAGATGAATTTGAGGCCACGCTGGCGCAAGCAAAGCAAGAAGCACTCAACGCTTTTGGTGACGACAGCGTCTTGCTAGAGAAATATATCGTTCGGTCCCGGCATATTGAAGTGCAGGTGATTGGGGATAGCCAAGGCAACGTTTGTCATCTCTTCGATAGAGAATGCTCTATTCAACGTAATTATCAGAAAGTGATTGAAGAGGCACCCGCAGCCAATCTGAGTCCTGATACGCGGAAGGCGTTATTTGATAGTGCGGTTAAACTTGCGAGGCATTTAAACTATCAAGGAGCGGGCACTGTTGAGTTTATTGTGGATGCTGACAGCAAGGATTTCTACTTTCTTGAGATGAATACCCGGCTGCAGGTGGAGCACCCCACTACTGAATTAGTGACGGGCGTTGACTTGGTGGCTTTACAAATTAAAATTGCACAAGGAGAAGCACTGCCCTTTAAACAGGATAGTCTGAGCGTCAATGGCCATGCTATAGAAGCTCGGGTGAACGCAGAAGATCCTAGCAATAATTACCACCCAGAGATCGGTAAATTAAACCTTTATAGAGAGCCCATAGCCGAAGGGCTAAGGATAGATTCTGGAGTGGCCCAGGGTTCGAGTATTAGCCCGTTTTACGATTCTATGATCGCCAAAGTGATTGCCTGGGGAGAAACGAGGGGCCTAGCGGGACAGAGACTTCTGCAGGGCTTGGGAGACTTCGCCATTGCCGGTGTTAAAACTAACCGCGAATTTTTAATGAGTTTGATGGCCCGTCCGGCATTTCATCAAGAATTGACGACACAATATATCGATGAGGCGTTTCCCGATGGTTGGCAAGCCTGGGGTGAAGAGGTGCATGCAGCGATTGCTGCCGCCGCACTGGCGACAACGCAGGAAACAAAGAGAAATGGAATGTTCAGTGGAACGCCTTGGCAGAGTTTAAGTAATTGGCGTTTAACCACCGATGCAGGGTTTCCCGCTGTAACCCGGTTTTATTTACAGCAAGGTGAATCTACTAGAACTATTAAGTTGGTAGGAGGTCAAGGACGATACCTTGTGACTGTGCTGAAACAGCAGGAAATTTATGTAAAAGAAAAAGAGATTCCTGTAAAAGAAAAAGAGACTCTCGGAAAAGAAAAAATCGTTGAATTTAATATACTGCTGAGCCTTAGTGACTCTCACTGCCAAGTGGAAGTGGGGGGCAGCCGTGGCATGCTCGATATTGCCATTGATGGATCGGAAGTGCATCTTAGTTCGTCGAAGCTCAATAGGAGTTACCACTTTCTGAGTTTAGAAGAAGACCTATTGAAGGAGTCATCCGCACAGTCGGACAATTCCAATATTATTCGAGCGCAAATGCCGGGCCTGATTACCGATGTACTGGTGAGTGTGGGAGAGGATATTAGTCAAGGCGACATTGCTCTAGCTATCGAGTCAATGAAGCTCATCAACAGTATGCGTGCCCCCTGTTCGGGCACAGTATCTAAAGTATTTTGTGTGGCGGGCGATAATGTAGAAAGTGGCACGCTACTTGTAGAAATTGAACCAATAACTGCTTAAGGACCAATAAATGAACAACCCTTATTTCAATGAAGAACACAATATATTGCGTGATCAAATCAAAAAATTTGTAGATAAAGAAATCGTACCTTACGGGGAGGCTTGGGAAGAGCAGGGCTATGTTCCCCGAGAATTGTTGAAAAAAATGGGAGAGGTGGGTCTTTTTGGTTTAATGCATGAAGAGAAATACGGCGGCAGTGGTATGGACATAAGAGCCGCTACCGTACTGGCAGAGGAGCTGGCACAGTCCACCTTTGGCGGTGTAACAGTGACTGCATTAGTACATACGAATATGGCATCACCCCACTTAGCTTTGGCCGGTTCAGCCGCACAAAAAGAAAAATATCTTCCGAGCATTGTGGCGGGAGAGAAGATTACGGCGATTTGTGTCACTGAACCTAGCGCTGGATCCGATGTGGCTGGTATGAAAACCCGTGCGGTTCGCGACGGTAATGAATGGGTTATTAACGGCAGCAAAATGTTTATCACTAATGGCGTTTATGGTGATATTTATTTTGTAGCAGCCAAGACAGATCCCAATGCAAAAAGCTCCCGTGGTATCTCCATCTTTATAGTGGAAAAAGGAACCCCTGGCTTTTCCGTGGGTCGCTCCTTGAAGAAGCACGGCTGGAAATGTTCGGACACCGCTGAATTGTTTTTCGAGGATGTCAGAATCCCTGCTGAGAATTTGTTGGGAGAAGAAAACAAAGGCTTTTATTCTATAATGAAGAACTTCCAGCATGAACGTATCGTGTTGTCGGCTATGGCCGTTAGCGAGGCACAGAAAGCGATCGATATAACCATTGAGAACGTGAAGAATAGGAACGCGTTCGGTGGAACTCTGTGGGATAAAGGTGTTATCCGTGAAAAGATGGCCCGAGCTCAAACGAAAGTGAGCGTCGCGCAAAACTATTTACATTATGTCTCATGGTTGGATTCTCAAGGATCGGAGTGCATCAAAGAGGTGTCTATGCTGAAAGGGTTTGCCTGCGATATCGCAAACGAGGTGATGTACGACTGTATGCAGTTTCATGGGGGTATGGGCTTTATGTCTGAAAGCCCCATCGAAAGAATGTATCGGGATTCCAGAGTATTACCTGTTGGTGGTGGTGCAACTGAAATTATGTACGTAGAAGTGGCTAAACGTATGTAAGCGTCTAACGGGCATAGCGTTTCAATCTTAGAAACGGACGCTCCAACACTCTCCAAGAGATCATCGCGAGCAACATTGAGGCAGCGAAAATTATAGTGACGTTGTATAAATTTACCAACCACAGCTGTAAACCCAAATGCTCGCTAGTGTCGATGACAAAAGTACTGCGCCACAAATGCTTCAGTACTCCGTGAAAGATGTATATTGCGTAACTGTACTTGCCCACTGTATTTAGGAATTTTCCCATCAAAAAGCGGTTTAGCCAGACTGTTGACGTGTTTGAAGGGATGACGGTATAAGAGAGAAGCATTACAAATATAGCGGCGGCGAGGGTCTGGTTTAGCACAGTAATTCCTGAACCGGTAGGACTAAAATTATGCGTGTATAACACGATTGCGATGCTTGAACCGACCAACGTTATGGTCAAGGTTCGTCGGTAGTTCATCATGTGCTGTAGCCATTGCCTATTCCTCATAGCAATAGCGAGCAAAGCACCTAGAGCCAGTGAATCCCATCTGGCGATAGTGAATGTGTAGGTGGCATCATGATCATATAAAAAAGGAAAAAAATAAGTAATCACAATTCGGAAAACAACGGCGCTAAGGATAAATGCAATACAACTGTACATTAAATTGTTGCGACTGAGACCAAGAACAAGGCAAGGCCAAAAAAGGTAAAATTGCTCTTCCACTGCTAAGGACCAAAAATGAGTGAGCATTCCCACAGGCGCAAACATCCCAGTCCAGTTGTTTAAGTAAAGCCAAAACCAAATTTGACTATCCTGACTTTTGGTAAGCTCCTCATAGTCAATACTGAACAGAGGGAGAAGAAAAAATAAAAAAATCAAAGTAGCATAATACAGCGGGAAAATACGCAGAGTTCGACGAAGATAGAAGTTTCTATATTGATGTTTAGAGCCCTTAGCATCTAGCAATAATCCAGTAATTAGAAACCCTGAAAGCACAAAAAACAGTTGTACTCCTAACCAACCGTTATTCGTCAAAAATGCTAATATTTTTTCTAATATTCCTGCTAGCTCAAATTCATCCGTACAATTATGCCAAACCACCCAAATAACGGCAATTCCACGCAGTGCATCTAAGCCTTCTATGCGACCTTTGAGTTTTTCCTGAATCGCATGGAATTCTGTTTTTCCCATGAAAAATACTTCCTCGTCTTTGCCGCGCCTACTTCAACAGTTCCCCGGCAATAATCATTTTCCGGACTTCCGTTGTACCTGCGCCAATTTCCATTACCTTTATAGAACGGAAAAGACGGTTAATCTCCGACTCCCATATATAACCACCGCCGCCGTGGATTTGTACCCCATTATCAAGGACTTTGTTGCACATATCAGCGCAATACATCATTGATGCGGCTGTGCGGGCATGTATCTCACCGCGGCCAGCTTGGGTTTCATCTACCTGGGATACATCTGCAAGTACTTGCCAACAGAAAGTCTTCATGGTCTCTACCCATACATACATGTCTGCTAGGCGTGCTTGTATCATTTGAAATTCGCCGATGGCCTTGCCGAATTGTTTTCTTGTTTTCGCATAATCTACTGAGAGTTCCAGAGTTCGTTCTGCGATACCCACGCCGATGGGAGCGATGACGGCGCGTTCGAAATCAAGTCCGCTCATGACTACTCGGTGCCCCTCATTGACTTTTCCCAGCACATTTTCTACAGGGACACGCATATCTTCAAAAACAAGTTCACCGGTCTGGCTACCACGAAATCCCATTTTAATGAGCTTTTGAGCGACTTTAAAACCCGGTGTATTCGTTTCTACGACAAAGGCAGTGATACCCTTGGAGCCAGGGCCCGGTTCAGTTTTGGCATACAATAAGCAGATGTCAGCAACCGGACCGTTAGTAATAAACATTTTACCGCCATTAATAACGTAATGATCACCATCAAGAACCGCTTTTGTGCGCATGGAACCCAGTGCGTCAGAACCTGCACCTGTTTCGGTTAACCCTAAGCAACCGGTCCATTCACCGTTGCACAGTTTAGGCAGGTACTTCTCCCGTATAAACTGATTGCCATTATTATAGATGTTGTTAGTGCAAAGGTTTTCGTGAGTGATCCAGCTCAAGGCTAGAGCGTGATTCCAGCGAGCGAAAGCCTGCAATATGAGACCTGCATCTAACAAGCTCATGCCGCAGCCACCGAATTCTTCAGGGATGGTGACACCGAGAAAACCCAGCTCCCCAAATTTTTTCATAAAATCTGTGGGCCACCACTCTTCGTTATCCATCTTGGCCGATAGGGGGTACATCTGTTCCCGAGCGAAACGATCTGCATGATCGAAAAGACTTTGTTGTTCGGCTGTGAGTGAAAACTGATTTTCAAGGGCCATAGTGATTCCTCAGGTAGTGTGAATTGGGTAAGAACTAAACCTCGTTATTTAAGAAGCTCTCCGGCAATAATCATCTTCCGCACTTCCGTAGTGCCTGCACCGATTTCCAAGAGTTTAGTTGATCTGAATAAACGGTTTATTTCAGTCTCCCATATATAGCCACTACCACCGTGTACTTGTACTGAATTGTCCAGCACCTTGTTGCACATATCAGCGCAATACATTACCGATGCGGCGGCCCGAGCGTGGATCTCGCCGCGACCTACCTGGGTTTCATCTAGGCCGGATACTTCCGATAACACTTTCCAGTTCAGTGTTTTCATAGTTTCTACCCACACATACATATCCGCTAAGCGGGATTGTATCATTTGAAATTCGCCGATGGTCTTGCCAAATTGTTTGCGGGTCTTAGCGTATTCTACGGCTAATTCCAATGCTCTTTCAGCGATACCCACGCTTAGCGGGGCCGCCATGGCGCGTTCGAAATCAAGCCCACTCATGACCACGCGGTGGCCTTCATGTTCTTTACCTAAGATGTTTTCTACGGGTATCCGCATATTGTTAAACACTAATTCAGCGGTCTGGCTACCCCGAAATCCCATTTTAATTAGCTTTTGGGCGACTTTAAAACCCGGTGTATTCGTTTCCACTACAAGGGCAGTGATACCTTTTGAGCCCGCGTCTTTTTGGGTCTTGGCATAGAGCA
>JAESQG010000467.1 GCA_016765265.1 Pseudomonadales bacterium
AGCGATCAGTTAACCCGTCACTGTTCATATCCAATACTTTTATTTTGGAGGGGATACTAAAGGTCATAGCCGAAGTTCGCCGATAACCAACTGGATGATTTCCGGGAGCACCCCATGTCCTAGACGAGGTCCACCATAATATTTTCCCCGTCATAGCATCAACAATATAAACTGCATTCCCTTCATCCTCTTGGTCGACAGGTGTTGCGTAATCTTCATCAAGGTCATACTGTTCGTCATATCCACCCGCAAATATAATCACTGGCGTTCTGATACCGTCTACATTAATCTGCCCAAGTACAGGTTGAGACCAAGTCTGCCCCATATGTTTGTAGGGTGAACCTGATGACACATTTTCTTCAGTTTCTCCCCCTAATAAAGCAAATCTGAATTTTGGTTTAATATCTGTTGACAACAAATCCCCATTGACAGAGCTAACATCCAAAGCATAATAATTATTTCCACCTCGCCTCATACCCGCATAAATAAAAACAAAATCAGTATCAGGATAAGCAGGAGAGCTCTCTGCAGTAATTACATCGTCTTTACAAAAGACACCATCAAGACAGCCGTTTGCGACACCTTGTTTCCATGCATCATATCGAAACACGGTCCACGTACTATCTAGCCCATAAATAAGTGGTTTGCCCGCGGGCGCAGGCTCTCCATTGGCTAAGGCCGGTAAATTCTTTAACAATTCAGGCGGTATAAACCGAAACAACTCTCTCGTGGAACTCGTGTCAGTGCTGTCGAGACTGGCGTCAAAACCATGAAGAAAACCTCTATTGGTACTGACATAAGCAGTGTTATATAACTCGTCAGGATCAACGATACCAATATTCCCTGCACCTTCTGTCTCTACATCCCTCCATGAATAAGTCACTAGTTGCCCTTGGGAGTGTATCGGGGCTCCCATGTTTTCAGTGGATCTTGCCCAATCAATGATATAAGACACTTCAATTTCAGAATCCACGTCAGTCAGCGCAAGAATAGCTGCTCTTGCCTCATCATTAGTTGTACTAAGCGCATTGAGGCTGTTTGTTAATTCATTTTGTTGAGCGTAACTTACCCACCCCCCGGCTGGGCTAGAATAATCGCCAAATAGACTAAACACGTTGGTTGAATCCAAGTGCTCTGCAAGACCTCCTAGTTTGACATCTCCTCCATCCGGTGCCTCCTCGCTAGATGTCCACCAGCTAGTGGCCTCGGGGTTAAAGTTGGTTACCGGCCTAGTTGTTGTAACACCCGATTGGTCCGTTGTGGGGACTCGTTCATTGATAATCGCTTCTTCACCATTCACACCTACCACTTCTGCAGTAACGCCATCCAACCTAAATCGCTTCAAATTTCCTAGCCAATCGGCCTTGTCAGAAGGCTGATACATTGAGTAATAAAATTGGTCAAGATGCTGCATACTGCTTATCTGATTTACGGGCACTGAGGGTATTGATATCGTGGACGCCGCTTGAACAACACTATCTACGGCCTCTTGCAGGCTGCTAATTAAAGTATCCCCATCACTTGCATTGTAATAATAATAGGTTTCGGGATCTTCATCCCTGACAGAAGCAAGTTGCGTCAATTCGTTTAGATCGGAATCACTATATCCACCATCACCATCAACATCAAAACCAATTACATGAATTCTCACAGGTTCATCGTCACCAGCAGGTGATTTTATCTCGGTTGCTATTTTCTTTGCACAAGCCCATGTATCGATAGCTTCACAGCCATCGACTGAGGAACTCAAGGTATTGTACAAACCACTAAGAAAAATATCGGACCCCACTGGAGATTCATATTCATCTGCGTCAGGAATCCCATCACTGATAAATATCAAATGATTTTGAGTAGCACAATTAACATTGGTTGATACAGCAGGTTTTTCATAAGATAAATCGGAGCCCAATTCATCTCTATAATCACCTATTATTCTTTCGGCCACACAAGATCTGGATCTAGTGGTGGTATAACCACATTCTGACACTGTCGCACCGCTAAAGTTTTCAATACCATTGGGGTGGCTTAACTGTGATGTCTGCACATACCCCAAGCGTGGTCCATTAAACAAACCCACTTGGGCATCAATTGGGTCAAATTCATGTCCTAGCCCTGCCCCAAATTCAACTGGACCTCCTCTAAAATAATTAGCGACTTCAAGCAGGGCCCCCGCTATCGGTGCTCTGCCGTTGCTAGGCAATAGCGCTATGAGTTCAAGCAACTTGTTTCTCACACTAGTAACCGGCTCATTGGAAAAAGCAGTATCGAAGCTTTTTCCACAAGTGCTGGAGTTGCCACTATCACATTTTGTATATTTAACGACGAGTCTTGGTGCAGCAGATATTGCCAATTCATTTGTATGTACATATCGGGTGCCAGTATTGCTCTCTAGTCCAGAAACAAGAAATGTCATCGCCGAGCCAGGGCGCCATTCTGGATCAGAAGATAGCGGGGTTACTTTACTTTGAACCAAACTTTTTATATCAAGCCGATGAAAATCACCATATGAATATTGCTCCAACCCTTCGGAAGTTTGAGTCTCGTACACCTCCGCCTCAGATGGACTAAATAATTCTTGCGAGCTATCTGTAAAACTATCGGTCTCATTTTTGAGTAAGCGAACCATCACATTCGCAATACCAGTACTTAAATTTTCAGTATTACCTATAGAGGAAACGTCAGATTGCTTGGCACCGTGAAACCATAAATAAGCTTCGGTAATATTAGCCCCTTGCGGTATCATAACGTTATCTATCCGAAGACCTACAGTAAGATCAGGGTCTGCAATATCAACATACGGCCTATCAAGCCAATCCGCCGTCCCTGCTTCTCTTGCAAACGTAGCATCATCGAGTGTAATGACGCCGCCCCTCAACCAGGCATCATCATTAGGATGAATCACAGGATATACGGAAGAATACTCGTAATTACTACTACCATCTCCAACATCACTACTGAGCATACTAATCGGATAAATTATCGCTCCGCCAGGATGGGTATACCGCGATAACCCAACGGAAACTCCGCCATCAAGCCCAGAAATCAAGCTGGTTAATGCAGTTTGCATTTTAGTTATTTTTTGATCCTCATGTTGCGTATAAGCACAGGCGCTAGTTAACGTTTCAGTCAAACCGCAGCTCATACTGTTCGACGTACTTAACAACAACATTATATTAGGGCTGATACCGGTTCCACCAGATGTGCCGTAGATATCAATATCATCGGCAATACTCGTCCCCGCGACCACGCACAAACACCACACCGATACACTATGAATAATGCGCCTTTTATTTATTCTTAATCGAGATTTCATCTAAGCCACAGCCTTAATCAAAATAAACATCATATACAATCTTTTTTCGCGGGTTGCATTTCTTTGGCATCAACCCCCATCTGCACCCATAGTTGGACATTCTGGGTATCCGTGTTGTTACTCGCCATTTCTGCCAAGCCTCGTGTTTCAAACTTTAAATTCACAAAACTCCCCATTTCAAACCCCGCCACACTGGACACGGGACCACAATAACGTGAATCTGTTTTAGCGTTGATACCGCGGCCTGCAACATCTACCCAAGTATCTCCGATACAGGCGCCCGTTGATTGCCCTGCAACATCAAGCCCGACGCCGCCTGCGTCATCGATTGCACTGGTGCCACTGCCATCTCCAGAATCGCTTCTCAAACCACCTGCTTCTACTTCTTCAGTTTTTGCTTGCTTCATCATTTTATTAAAACTAATGCAATCCGCTTTATTTATCACACTCTCGATAACGGTATCGATAGCCGTTTCTGCAGTCTGATCAACTAACTGTATCGCCCTAGAGTTATTCGCCATAATTGCTTGGAAATTACCTGTCTTTACTGTGGACACGCCCATCATGGTAATGACGATCAACAACACTAAAATAACGGGTAAGGCCATACCTCGCTGAGGTTGTATTTGGCAGGCGCTAAATCGGCAAGTACTCAATCTCTGTTTCATAATCATTATTTTTTCATGCTCTTGCGTTTAGATTTGTAATTTTCTCGGCGCATTTCGAAGCTCTACCGTTGTGGTAAACTTGCGACTAATTAGACCACTCTCATCATTGACGGTAATACCAACCTTATCTAATAGATCATAAGACCTGCTGACACTAAGCGTCACTGGTGTAGCGCCGTCTTCTGTCTCATATTGTTCACTAGTGAGCAGTAGACCCAGTTGAATAGCACTCACGTTGGAATCTGCAGGAATGTTATTAACGGTTTTATAGGAGGAAATATGATAATCATTAGTGCCACGTACACCATAAAGTACCTGAAAGCTTTCAACACCAGACACCAGTTTTCCCACCACTGAAGCACCGGCTGTTTTGTCCTTACAATACAAATTCCTATTCTTGACATAGTATTCACTTACGATCAAAACGCCGTCATTCACGCTACGACCCAAGCAAGTGGTATCATCCACAGAAACAGCACATCGGTGTACAACAAGCACGTCACTGGCATTACCGCTCCACAGATCTATAACATCATTTAATGACTCCGGCGAATCCGTGGTCCCAATACGAATCGGTGACTGTTTCCCATTGGTCTCTGTTACAAATTCTCCCCAGCCGCAATCCCCTCCGCCTGCAGCACCGCCCATGCCATGCCCTGCCAATCGAATGTCTCGAATCATATACTCAATGGAAAACCGGCCGCCCTCTTGGACCTCTGACATTCCATTTTGCAATCGGTAAGATTGCGAACTCGTCAATAATAGCTGGATACCGGCTGCAGAAATTAAACTACCCAGAAGCAATGCTACTAGCAGCTCAACTAAGCTAAACCCTTGGCGTCGTTTCACGCTTATAAGACTCTTTCTTTTTATCTGGCTAATTTGTTGATTGTTAAAAGTCATAAACAACCACCTCGATACAGTTTGTATTGCTTGCAGTTGCAGAATCTGGATCGCAGGTACTGATGGTCGTTGATGCCCAACTAACCATAATGCAGTTTTCGAAATCATTAGTCGTACCGCAGGAGGTAACACCGATTGCGCCATTGGGAAGGTAATCGGCTGCCAACTGCGTTAACTCACTAATATCGTGTACTGCTACTTGATCAGAAGTACAGTCTGCACTACCGGCTCCGCATGATGCTGTGCCAGTCGTCACCCAG
>JAESQG010000468.1 GCA_016765265.1 Pseudomonadales bacterium
CAACGGAAATCTACGCGCACCTTTGCCCTGAGCGGAAAAGCCGTGCTATCTCTAACGTCTTTGACTAAGTTTGAGGCCCGAGAAAATCAGGTTAGCTGTCACATTCAAGGCGGTAGGTTCCATATAATATACTTTTAGATCAATTACAAGCTAAGGAGTTTCCTCCACTCGTTATATTCAGATGCCTTTAATCTATATCTCACTAAAACCCCTTCATGCAAGCGCTTGATATCTTCCTTAACCATCATAATAAATTTGTTACAATCACTTTCGTTCGCGATTATGTTTACAGCTGTCTTACGAATATGATCATCGTAAGGGTAAATTTTCTCTCTAATCACGTTTCCAACCAACTCATGCAGTTCATTCCTGTACTTCAAACGTACCGGCTCTGGCTCTTCTAATGAATCTTTCACTTGGATATATTTTTTCGTTGACCGTTCATAAGCCCAAATAAATAAGTCCCGAAATAGCTCAACGCGATTCATCTCATAAACACCAAGTAGCGATTCGATATAGGCTTTCGCAGGCACATCCATGAAAGTTAAGGGACAAAGATTTTTTTGAATGAAGGCGATATTTGCCCCGACCCGAGAAACTCGTTTATTCACATCTTCAAATGGCTGTAAATAGGGAATATGTACCATAATAAAAAAGGCTTGTTCAAAGGGGTCTTTGATTTGACTCGCTTTGAGTAAAATAAGATGAAACATGTCCTCGATGACCTGCGTAATATCACAAGGCTTGTAAACAGACCCGCTAATATCCACTCCTCGTACGCGCACCCGACCAGAGGCCGATTGGTCCGCCAATAAATTCTCTGAAAGTAAGCCGTGTAAGTTTAAAAATGAGAATCGATTAAAACCAACCTCCTCAGCATCATCAACGATTAACTCAATTGCCCGCTTGTGATTCAATATCATTTGAGCATCTTGAGCTGCCTTACCTTCAGCTTCCCTTCCTTCTTGAATCAACTTCTCCGTATCCAGCCGGGTATAAGTGTTACCTTCCAATTTACTCGACGACCAAGATAAATCAATTAACAACCTATCCAATATTCCTCGTCCGTAGGTCCCTATTGGCTGCTCAGATTCCCCTGTATCGCCAATTAAATGTAAATGACGTCTTGTAGACTCATCAAGATAAAAGGATTTGTTCGGCTCATAATTTTCCAAAAACGTACGATCATAATTTACCAAGTGTCGAGCCTGTTTTGGTTGCCTGACATATCTCAATATTTCCAGACTCGCGGGAGATAGCGGAATGTACTCTTCGTAGTGACGAACCTCATTTTGTTCTTCACTAGCATCTCTAGCACTTTCTGTGAGTTGGTATCTTGTCGCACGAGCGTTGCCAATCTTCTCAATATATCCCCTATTAACCAATTCTTGCACACGGCGTTGAGCCGTTCTTTTTGACGTAGCAACAGACAGCTGACTAGTTATTGTTTCGATGCCCACGGCCTTTACTACACCATTGAGGAGGCGAAGGATCTCTGTATGTTCGTCGGTTAAGCTTTTTATCATCACTCGCTGTCTCATTGCGCCGGACTATCGTGCCAGCCTTATATGTCACTATTTGACGTAATTTAAGCTTATTTTGGCGCGATAATCAATATCTTGTCGCGATATTTGGCGCGATTTGAGTAAAACTTGGCGTAATTAACAAAACCCTCTTCTGAATTTAAGATCAATATTGACACATGATATCGTTTAACTGATCCAGATCCACAGCAAAGAATTTTCTAGTCGCAGCGAAGTGATCAATGACCTGATCCGAAAAACTCGCGAAATCGAGGTCATTCGCGCAAAGCTGATCGCGGCTGAATTATCGGTTGAACAACACGGTTTTTCTGATCGCACTCCCCCACAAATCCTTGCTGCTTCAAAGGAAGAATTAAGGCGCAATGGAGAGTTATAAGATATCACCACAAGCCGAAGCTGATTTGATCCGCCGAACCAACTTCTTCATGGCCCGACCATGAGCAACATAAGCCACTACTGCCACCGACTTATCCCAACATTGACGACAACCATTGCACCGCCCACTAACGTAAGCAGAGCAAAGTGTCGCTCCTTCAGGCAAATCCGCCGAATCAGCAATCACCACCGACCCATGATAAGACGAGAACCGGCCATCAATCGAGTCACTGGAATAACGCACAACGGCATTATCCAGCTGGTTTACTCTATCCAACACACTTTTTATTTTCGGCACCTTATGTGAACGGGTAGGAATCCAATGCTTTACCCAAGGAGTCCTTGAGACCACATCAAATATCTTCTCCGCCAACAACCGCGAATAGATATCACCCGAATCCAACCAACGCAGGTATCGGTCGGCATCCAGTGCAAGCACCATTCTGTCGACCCAATCATCACGCTGCCAATCAAGCTTATTATAAGCCCTGACTTTCTTAACATTGGGAAAACGGTAATGACCCGCACGGGCATAACACCCCTTGCAAACATCCACCAAATCCAACCCGTCATCCGTTTTCGCACCGGGACAAGTCTCTAACGCTGGCAAAGACCAAGATCGAATACCGCCAAGCTTAGAAACCCTAGAAAGCTGCACACCTTTATTTGGGGCACCCGTTGGTCGATCTGTTACTATTAATTCCATTTTGTTGTCCTCAAGAAAAGAGAACAACACTCCCCTAAGAGAATATTATTCCCTTATTGGGTTTTTCAATGCCGAAGCACCGAGTCAATTTAAGCTACATCAATAATGATGCTTCGTTTTACAAGCCTTGCACGAAGTGGGTGTCGCTGAATAACCGCAGCAACTCGGCTTTGAACTCGAGGATCAAACAAAATCGATTCAAAACACTCTTTACCCATGACACATAAGAGGACACTGCAATAATGCCATCGGTAAAAAGAGCTAAAAGCCGCAGGGTCTCTACGACTTTCACTTAGGTCTCATTACATTCGCTTTTTTCATTTACTCTGCTCATCACGCACTGACCTATAAGAGACATCTAACCAGTAACGCTAGGTCTGTTAAACTGAGCCTAGATCTATTCAATAAAGTGCTTGTTTATTAAAACGCTAGAAACAGCACTTGGGGCGCCGACCTAAGTCGAGCACAAACGGCCCACTGTTTTGAATCAGACACGGTGCTGACTAGCTCACAAACGAGGTGGCGATACCCCTAAGAAATAGACCACTCGCGATTGGAGGCAGGCTATTTCTTAGGGGTACGCACTTAATTTATAAATATTTTCAATAATAAACTAAGTAAGTTAAAGGCAGTTGAGAAATAAATCTCGCCTGACCTTTAACTTACTTTCTGCTGGCAATATTACGCTGCCTTTTCGGCCGCATTTTTTGTAGGTGCCAGAGCTTGCATTTTGACAAACACATTTGCTGCCTCGTCTAACACCTCATGATCTGCTTGAAAAGCAATGGCTTTGTCACCCGCTTTCGCTTGATCAATCAGCTCCCGCAACCAGAACATCGAAACACCGTGTGTTTGGTCATCGCATTCACTGACACTCACCTCCTCATCACTAAGAGTTGAATCGGCAGAAGGAACGACTACACCCTCACCTTTACCCTCTTCAGCTGTTGGTGGCTGTGTCACGAAGTCAAAGCTCTCCCATTTACAGTCCTTTTGATTTCGTCTGCATGACACCTCATCCAGACGAAAAAGATTAGCCGCAATATAGGGATTCGCCTTATTGATATCGGGTTGACCATTAGTCGTGCCGAACCACACTTTCGATCTCAAATCACCTAGCGAGCCTCGCGCGCTGATATAGACGCCTTGACCTAACTCCTCTATGCCGTAGGCGGCGATGAGTTCTTCGGCGCGGGCAATAGCGATATCACCTTTGAAGTAAATACTACAAGGGCTCGTTTTTCGCTTACCCTTATATTGCCCTTTCGTGCGTGGCTTACCGTACTCAACAAAGCAATCTGCCGCTAATGCCAACTCATCACTCTCTTCAGAGCCGACGTATCGAAAACGTCGCAAATAGAACTGAGCATTATCGGCATTGAAATTAACGAAAAACGCTTCTTTCTTTGCTTGTTGCTTACTTACATTTTCTTGATCAGACATAGTCTTTCTCCTAACA
>JAESQG010000469.1 GCA_016765265.1 Pseudomonadales bacterium
AACAAGCGGTGAGAACACCACCGGTGACTTATCAGGAAATTACGCGGAGCTAAACACAACATGTAGTGGACGGTGGAGCTAAAGGGATACCCCGTATGAGCGAACAGCATTATCAAAACAGCCTGCGCAACAGGCGCAAAAAGAGCTAGAGACACTTAGAGAGACTGACCAATTATCGCCTGAGTTGGTTTTCAAAGATCCTTATTTTCTTGAATTTTTAGGGTTAAACGATCACTACCTTGAAAAGGACTTAGAAGGTGCCATTCTGAGAGAAATGGAACAGTTTTTGATGGAGCTTGGTACCGGTTTTGCGTTTCTAGCACGACAAAAGCGTATTCAGATAGACAGCGATGACTTCTATTTAGATTTACTATTTTTTAATAGAAATTTGAATCGATTGATTGCCATTGAACTCAAACAAGGAAGCTTTAAAGCCGAATATAAGGGGCAGATGGAACTTTATCTACGCTGGCTCGACAAACACGACAGGCAGCCCAATGAAGAACCGCCTTTGGGTATTATCTTGTGTTCTGGAAAAAAACGAGAACAAATAGAGCTATTAGAGCTGGGAAAATCAGGGATTCATGTCGCAGAATATTTAACAGCCCTGCCATCAAAAGAATTACTTCAAAAGAAGTTCCATCAGGCTATCGAGCACTCTCGCTTACGCTACATTGAAGATGGCGGTACTCATGAGCAAGATTGATCAGTATCTACATGCTGCTACACGCGACAACACACGCCGTAGCTATCAATCAGCCCTTGTGCACTATGAGGTAACTTGGGGTGGTTTTTTACCGGCTACAGCTGACAGCGTAGCGCGTTATCTTGCAGATCATGCTGAAACACTCGCTATCAACACACTAAAGCAACGATTGTCGGCCCTCGCGCAGTGGCATATTGATCAAGGCTTCCCAGACCCGACAAAAGCGCCGGTGGTTAAGAAGGTTATGAGGGGGATTAAAGAGCTTCACCCTGCAGTAGAGAAAAGAGCCAAGCCGTTAAAGCTGAGTCAGCTGAATACGGTAATAAATCATATAGATTCAGAGATAGAAACGGCGACTAGCGCTAACGATAGAAATGTATTGTTACGCTCCTATAGAAACAAAGCCCTTATTCTAATTGGGTTTTGGCGTGGCTTTCGAAGTGATGAGCTAAGCCGTTTGAAAGTAGAAAATATCACTGTCGTACCGCTCGAAGGTATGACGTTATTTTTACCGCGCTCTAAAACAGATAGACACAGTCAAGGACATTCCTATAAAACACCAGCACTGAGCCAACTTTGCCCTGTAGCTGCGTATAGTCAATGGGTTGAAATATCAAATTTCATCGAGGGGCCAGTATTTCGTAAAATAAATCGATGGGGGGCAATGGGCGATAATGCATTGAATCCAAGCAGTATCACGCTATTGTTGCGGACTGTTTTCAAAGAAGCGAGCCTAATAGATTCAGACAAGTACAGTAGTCATTCGTTGCGTAGAGGGTTCGCTACATGGGCTAATGATTCAGGCTGGGATGTGAAATCGCTGATGGAGTATGTTGGCTGGAAAGATATTAAATCAGCCATGCGTTATATCGATAGTATTGATCAATACGCCAAAAATAAAATCGAACTGGATTTACCAAAACAGTTATTGTGAATAGCCATTCCTACATTCAGTTGACGATTTTAGCAAACAAATAGAAACAGAAAAGAAACAAAGACTGTGTCGGCCAGGGGTTTCCCCAACCGACGTTCTTTTGGATTATTATCGTTAATCAATAGCAGCTATACTCCAGTGAAATTTGCTGCAATATATTTTCCACCCAACGTCAGAAACACATAAAGTTTCTGTTTGTCAGTATCGGTGATTTTGTCATTAACAAAAACAGCTACCCATTCAGATTTACCTTTAAATTCTTTTTTCTCAACAGAATTTGCCGTAACTGAGGCCCAGCTTTTCTCAAGTTTGTTTCTATTGACAAGTCCTGCAACAATGTTTGTCGCATTTGTTTTTGCTGTCGCCTGATCCACAGGGGCATAAGAATGTGAATGCCCGTGACCATGATCATGGCCGCTTCCCGCCATCGCGGCGACTGAGGATAAGCCAAGAATAATGCCGAGCAATAGTGCTGGTAATTGCATAGTATAAATCTCCTAAAGTGAGTCAATGGTATCGTGGGTGGTTGAATTTGATTTTTGTACTGGTTCAGCCTGATCTAACGCCTTTTTTAAATCCAGGCGTTGGTACTTGCCTTTGGCTTTCAACGTGATAATCACGGGGGATGGCATTTTGTTTTTCCAGTACCAACCATGCGTACCTTCAAAGGATGTGGTTAAAGAACCACTTGAATGGCTCTCGGTACTCTTTTTGAAACTCTTGAAATAACCGGTGGTATCGCCTTTGGGTTCGCCGTGAAAATCAAAAAATAGTGTTGCACCATTAGTTTGCCATGAATATTCAAGTGTCGCGCCTTTCGTCAGGTGAAACTTATATTCCTTACTCCCTCTGGCTGGAATGGTGATGTTGATTAAATCTTTCCATTGAGATTGTTGGGGTGCTTCAGGATTTCCCTCTATGGCAACCCGTTTATTGTTCTCCGTGTTCTGAGAGGGTTCCGCACTGACATTAAACTCCTCAGGATTACTGGTATGTGCGTAACCGTGCATCTGCATGAGAAAAAGCAAGCCTCCTGCCAGGATCAGCCCATAATTTGCAACCAGACTGAAGGTCTGGAAGGCATGGCTTTTTCGCCAGGCGGTAATAAGCAGTAACATCAGGGCCAGGGCGCTGACTTGCCCCAGTTCGATGCCGACATTAAATGAAATGATATTGAGCAATAGACTGTCTTCGCTCAACGGCAGCTCCTGTAAGCGGGTAGACAAACCGAAGCCGTGGATCAAACCCAAACCAATTATCATCAACATCATATTGGGCGGATTGATGCTGAGGTATTTTCGGAAGCCATCAATGTTGGCAAAGGCGATGTAGCTGACACTCAGACCAATCACAGCATCAATGGCAAAGTAGTTAAGCTGGATAGCGTTAAACGTGGCATAGATCAGGGTCACACTATGGCCAATCGTAAACGCAGTGACGTATTTGGCGATATCACGCAAAGTGCTCAGGAAAAAGATGATCCCGAAAACAAACGCCAAGTGGTCGTAACCGGACAACATATGCGTTGCCCCAAGCCACATATAGCGCAGGTTTCCACCTTCGATAATGGCCAGCTTGTCGGCCTCGGACATGCCGTGTGCGTGGGAAAATTGTGGTAATAGCGCCAGTACGAATATCCCTACAATCAGAGAACAGAATTTGAATGTCGATAACATTTTGTTTCTGTTTTCAGTGCCTATAAGATCTAGCTTATGTTTCGTCATGATTATTTTTCCAATTCGGTCGATAGAACTTCACAAATCGTCTTTCCAGTTATTGTTTATCGCATGCCTTTCTATGCTTTCAAATTTATCCGCGATGATCGACAAATTCTGAGGCGCCTTGGCAGTAATTTATTCATTTGTAAATGATGCTGTATGACTGTGGCTATGCCCTAGCGTCACTAAAGACAATATTTTGAGGGAAACAGCAAAAACACAAAAAGAATGACTGCAGTCATATTTTTAAACGTGTATTGAGTTTCCCAGTTGATTTCATCGTTAGTATTAATGTCATTACGCTTGGTGTAGCCAAATCTGAACGAGGCAAGTATGACTTACATAAAACCGACTGTCGATAGGTTTTTCAAGATACACCTCTCAGTGAAAATGTCACTACGGGGAGATAAGGGCTTCGATGGTATTATGCAGAGGGACTGAACCACACACGGCAAGAACAAGAGAGCCTATAAAGCCTAAGGAGGCAGAGTATTTGGGTAAGGCACTATCAGGCGTTTTTGCCAATAAATAGTGAACGCGTTGTTCAAGTTCAGAGCCTATAAATTGACACAGTGGCTCATCAATCATGGTAGGACCCATAAGCCGTTGTACTGTGACAATGGTTTCTGCAACCGCAATAGGATTTTGGATATTAAGCGCAACTTGTTGGTCGGCGCGAATCTCCAATGAGATGACGTGTTCCTTCAAAAGCGCCCGTTTGACACCTGGCCAATGAAACGAACACATAAAACACAGTAGCCATTTATAAAGTCCGTCCCTATAGTGGATATGCTTCGCTTCGTGAGCGCAAACAATATGTAGCTGTTGGGATGTTAATCTATTCACAAGACCTGTCGAGAGCACCGCTCTGGGTTTGAAAACACCTAATGAAAATGCCAAAGGCAATCCCGCTTCAATGAGTTGAATATTCGGCGCTAATATTGTCTGCGAAGCAATATCGAGTTGATTAAGCAGCATGTGAGTGCGCCGCCACTGCCAAAAAGCCGTTGTCATACCGACGAATAAAAGACTAAAGACAATGCTAATGACTGCCAGCTCACCAGTAGTGGCCATGTGAGATGCAGGGGGGCCGATACAGCCATTGAGATCATGACAATGGTCGATCGGTAGCGTTGAAATATGCGTGAGAGCAGGTATCGAAATCATTGCCCCCACGACTAAGCTGCCGATTAGAGGCATGGAGCCGAATGACCGAAGCAAAATTAACCTGGAATGAGGCTCGAACTTTTTTGTCCAAAGGAGGAATGGCGAACTCAAAAACCAACAAAATCCAGCCAATATCAGTGTGGCAACTGAGACGATTAATATGTAGGTGTAGCAGTAAACTCAGGTTGGTAGCCATCAGTTAACTTTACTCGAATTGTCAGCTTTTCTCGTTGCGATTAAATCTTCGAGCCGCTGTAAGCTTTTTTTATCAAGCTTAGTTGTAATATCAACAAAAGCTTCCAGCACGGCATTAGTATCATTTTTTGCTAGTTCGTGAGTAATGTCTGTAATCAATGAGCCTAACAATTCTTTTCGTTCTACAGCAGGCGAATAAGAGTAGGCATGGCCTCTCTTTTCCCTGCTCAACAGGTCCTTCTTATAGAGTCTGTCCAGGGTGGATTGAATGGTATTTAGACTCCCTCCGCGTTTTTTCTCAAAGTGACTATGCACTTTCTTTGCGTCAGCGATTCTTTCTTTCCAGAGATAATTAAGGAGTAACTTTTCCAGTTCACCTAAGCGCATCGAGTGTGACCTTTTTATCAAGTTAGGTTTCCTAATAGTAGGTCTATTATATAAACTTGTAATAACCGATTGCTAGTTGGTTTTTAATAGGTTTTGGGATAATATCACTAGTGGTAAAAACTTAACCCAATAAAATAGACACCCGTCGCAATAATACACAATGAGCATCTTAACCAACAAGCAAAGATCTAAACATCACGGCATCGCTCTTGCGATAGCCATGATTATTGCTGTGATGTCGGGTTTGGTTCACGTTTCACTTCACGATATAGACGATTCCGGCTCAGGCCTTATTGGTCACTACGAATGTCAGTTAAGCCAGTTGCCGGGCGCATTACTACCAACACTCCAACTACCTCCCATTGTATTTGGTCCCATTCTACTTTTCGTTTTTGTTCTCTGTTCCCCGAGTTCTCCAATCATTGGCTGGGCTTGGTTGGCGCGAGCACCGCCACTGTAGTCATTTTCTTCAACATTTTTTACTTACACACGCCTGTAAATAACGTGTCCGTTTTCCATGGGCGCGGCATGGTGTGATTGAAAGAAATTGACTCAGGATAACAGAACATGTTTTTTATCAATAACCGTATTATGTCGATAGCGGCAGCTATCGGTATGTCTGCAATAATCTCCCCTTACCTATACGCGGCTGACGATCGTGAGTCGTTGCTTCAACAAATCAACGAAATGAAACAACAGTCGCAGAAAATTTCGAATGCCTATCAATCGAAACTAGATTTACTCGAAGATAGATTAAAACAACTAGAACAGCAAAAGGCAGCAACGTCCTCTATCAGTAATTCCACAGCCAGTAGCCCGATTCAAATAGGGCTGTCAGGACTGTTTGCCGCAGGCGGATCAAATGCGGACAACAGTGAATTGGAAGGGCTGCAAGCAGGTGGCCATGATCCCAATCGCAATGGCTTTACGGTACAGAACGTCGAACTCTCCATCGGTGCCACCGTTGATCCCTATTTTGATGGCCAGGCTAATATTATATTCCTCATCGATAGCGAAGGCGAAACTGTCGTGGAATTAGAGGAGGCTTTCTTCACGTCACGCAATTTACCTTGGGGCTTACAAGTAAAAGGCGGGCAATATTTCACAGAGTTTGGCCGACAGAATCCTCAGCACCCTCACACATGGGCCTTTGCAGATCAGCCTGTCGTCTTGTCACGTTTTTTCGGTGGAGATGGTTTGCGTAGTCAGGGATTGAGAGTTTCATGGTTAGCACCAACCCCATGGTATACGGAATTATACCTTGGTGCTCAAAATTCTAACGGCGAAACAGTCTCAAGTTTTCTTGGTGAAGGTGTGGGCGAAGACCCGGATGAGCCAGAACAAATCGGCAGTCATTCATTGATTGATAGAGACAGTCGAGATCAGAGTGATTTATTGTATTTCGTTCGGTGGCTTAATGGTTTCGAGGTATCAGATACGCTAAGTATGAATCTTGGGTTTTCCGGATTGCAAGGGCCAAACACAAGTGGTTTATCAACGGACACCCAGATTATCGGCACCGACATTTACCTGAAATGGCAACCTGCCTATGTTCAGCGCGGCTTCCCTTTTGTTTCATGGCATACAGAACTTTTGCAGAGGCGTTATGAGGCTGGTGACAGTGAAGATCCAAGTCAAGAAACTTTGAATGACTGGGGTGTTTTCAGCCAAGCACTTTGGGGTTTTCGACCAGGTTGGATAGCAGGCTTAAGAGTGGAGTTCGCAGAGTCAGAAGGCGGTGAGGACAGCGAGAATGATCCTCTTCGGGATAGACGTAAACGTGTTTCACCAAACTTAACTTGGCATCCCACTGAGTACAGTAAATTGCGACTGCAATACAACCGAGATTGGGCTAACC
This sequence comes from Pseudomonadales bacterium, assembly GCA_016765265.1. Classification (GTDB taxonomy): domain Bacteria; phylum Pseudomonadota; class Gammaproteobacteria; order Pseudomonadales; family DC-out160; genus DC-out160. Next base: position 6,966 of record JAESQG010000469.1, read on the forward strand.
ATCTATCTGGTGGAACTGCCGATTCGGTATCGCTGCAAGTTGAATTTAGCCTTGGCGCCCATATGGCCCACATATTTTAGGAGACAAAGATGAAACACTTAATAAAAACTATTTCTTTGCTCCTTCTTCTCTGTGGAGCAGTCAACGTGCAGGCAGCTTTGCGTGTCGTTACCACCACTGAAGACTTGGCAGCGATTGCTCGTGAGATTGGTGGTCCAGCCATTGAGGTAGAAAGTCTTACGCCCAGTACGAGAGATCCGCATTTCGCTGAAGCCAAACCCAGTATGATCAGGAAAGTGTACCGGGCAGACCTATTAATCCTTATCGGTGCTGATATGGAGATTGGATGGCTACCACCGTTGTTGCAGTCTGCGCGTAATAGCCGTGTGCAAGGGGGTAATTCTGGCTTTCTGGACATTTCCACAGAGATCCCGTTACTGGGAAAGATGAGTGGGCCAGTGAGTCGCGCTATGGGGGATGTGCATGCTAAGGGCAACCCGCACTATTGGCTTGATCCCCGTAACGGTATTCTGATGGCTCGCGCCATTGCTGCTCGACTGAGTGAATTAGATCATGAGCACAGTGCAGATTATCAAACAAGGCTGGCCAGTTTCGAAGAGAGGCTAAAACAAAAAATTGTTGATTGGCAAACGTCTCTTGCACCCTTAAAGGGGCAGGCTGTGATCGCGTACCACACGTCATTTATTTACTTAGCCGACGCGTTTAATTTCACGATTGCCGACGAAGTAGAGCCGAAACCTGGTATTTCACCTGGCGCGTCTCATTTAAATCACCTGGTCAGTCGAATTAAGCGTGAGAAAATTGGCATTCTGATTATGGAGCCCTATTACGAACAACGCTCCTCTCGTTATCTGAATGAGCAAACCGATATTCAGATCGCCGTATTGCCTCAGTCGGTGGGCGCACGACCTGATGTTAAAAATTACTTTGACCTATTTGACCGCATCGTAGCGATACTGTCTGAGGCGCAATCAAAACTAAAAACAGGGGCGCAATAGAATGGATGCATGGCTGATTCTTTTACCGGCGTTTACCCTAACCCTTTTGATGATCTTGACTCATACCTATCTGGGGCTACATGTGTTGGCGCGGGGGATCATTTTCGTTGATCTGGCTTTAGCCCAAGTTGCCGCCCTCGGCGTGAGCATTGCGTTTTTACTCGGACAGGAAGCCCATGGTGTGATGGCGCAACTCTATGCTTTTGCCGCAACTTTAGTTGCCGCTGCAGGTTTTGCTAAATTGCGTCAATTGCCAGGAAAGACAACGCGTGAAGTCACCATTGGCTGCGTCTATGTGGTAGCAACCGCGCTCTCCATTGTCGTACTGAGCCGATCTAGCCAGGGCATGGAAGAACTCAAGGGACTGTTCAACGGTCACATATTGTGGGTGCGCTGGTCAGAAATTACCTTAGTCGCGCTAGTTTATGCCGCACTGGCCATACTACACCTGTGTTACCAACAACGCTTTACCGCACTTTCTTTTAGTGAGGATGAAGAGGAGAGCGGAACTTTTTTCTGGGAGTTTTTGTTCTTCGCCTCATTTGCTGTCGTGATCACATTGGCTGTTAACCTTGCGGGCGTGTTATTGGTTTTCGCGTTTTTGATCATACCGGCTTTCAGTGCGTCACTACTCAGTCAATCGCCCCGTCAGCAATTGCTTATCGGCTGGTGCTTGGGCGTTTGTGGAAGTGCCGCTGGGTTATGGCTATCTTTTATTGGTGATTTACCAACAGGGGCTACTGTGGTTACAGTCATGGGGAGCCTTCCTTTGATTGCCGTAGCCATCAGGTTCATATTATTGAGAAGAGTTTCAGGTTAGGGCCGATCATCGTTATCTAACCTGTAGTGAGCATCAATGTTTTAGATTCAAAATGTTATGGAATGCTCATCGCATAAAAATGAATTTAATTGAGAGTTAAGTGTATGTTTAATCATATTTGTAAAGTTTCAATCGTTATTTTTTTTGCTATCAATATGTTTATACCAGTAGCGATACAAGCTAATGAGTCGTTGGATTACCCTATTGTTAGACACAAAGCAGGTCCGAGAACACCGGTTTTTCGCAGGCTTAAGGCTACTATCAATAATGGACAACTCGTTGTTAAAGGGAAGTTAGTGCGGCGTTTCAAACACCAAATACCTACGCGGGGTCATGTGGATATTGTCATCAAGAATAAAGCAGGCAACATTCTTCTGGAAACAACAGCGAAGGTAACACCAGCGTTTATCCATCGGGATTCTCGCCACGCTTCCCGGTTTTCGGTGACGATTCCCAATATACCACCGCAGGGGAGTTCCATTCACGTCGGTTTTCATAAAGACGCTATACAAAAAGACAAACCACCTTCTCATAGTGAAAGCACATTAATTTGATAAACACTATGGATGTTTTTTCTTCCCAACAGTTCGTCAATGCCAGATGGCTTAAAGTGCTTAACGAAGTTCATTGGATACGGATCTTCAGCGGGGCATTTAAATGTAGGTTTGATTTTTTGATGAGCAGATATTTTCTTTCAATTGGGTTTACCTCTATTTTGTTGCTGGCCTCGACGGTGGTTTGGGCTGAAGACCGTATTGTCGTTAGTATTAAGCCACTACAACTCATAGCCACTGAGATTGTTGGTGATCGTGGGCGGGTTGATGTACTAATAAACTCACGGGGATCGCCTCATGACTATGCGCTAAAAATTTCAGATATCAAAAAACTTCGTAGCGCTGATCTCGTTATTTGGCTAAGTCCGCACTTGGAAACTTTTCTTGCTAAGCCTATTGAGCAACTGAAGGTAGCGAATCTAAAACTGATTAATATTGAAGGCGATGGGGTGAATAAGCATCATCACCATGTAAGGTTAGATCCCCACGTTTGGTTGAACCCCATTGCCACCATAGGATTAGCAGAGGCGATTAGGATAGGATAACGGCCTCAACAATACTAAGACGATTTGGATCGAATAACCGCAAGAACAAAGTCTATTTTGCGTTTAGAGAGCTAGGACGGGTTGTCAGAACCATGTATTTGCTTGAATATATCACTGATGTCGATATGCGTAAGATGGTTCAGGCCGCTACCTGTAAAAGTGAAGAGTTTAATGGCTTTGCTGATTGGCATTTTTTTGCTAATGGCGGAAGAATTTCTTCAAACTTAAAGG
>JAESQG010000470.1 GCA_016765265.1 Pseudomonadales bacterium
ACCTGCGCCCCGCATCGCTGGGCAGGGGCGGTTTCGAGATTGCTGTGATTTACATCCTTCGAAACTTGTTGTTGGTGATGCGCTGTTAGGTAGGGTCATTGATGCTCATGGAAAGGCCATTGATGGCGCGTCACAGCCTAAATGTGCAGACACTGCACCGTTATACCGAGAGTCCCCAGACCCAATGCAACGCCTGCCAGTGGACAAACCCTTGGTAACAGGCATACGTGCTATCGACTCTATGTTAACGGTAGGCCTGGGACAACGGGTGGGTGTCTTTGCCACTGCCGGTGGTGGCAAAAGTACCTTACTCGGAATGTTAGCGAGAGGCACTGAAGCAGATATCAATATCATTATCATCGTGGGTGAAAGGGGCCGCGAAGTCAGCGAGTTTATTGAAGACAGTTTAGGTACAGAGGGGTTGAAAAAAAGTGTGGTCATCATCGCCACATCGGATAAACCGGCACTGGAACGCAGTCGTGCTGCTTACGTGGGGCACACCATAGCGGAATACTTTCGTGATCAAGGGAAACGGGTTCTGCTGCTAATGGACTCTGTCACTCGATACGCCCGCGCCTTGCGAGAAATCGGTCTCGCTTTGGGGGAACCGCCCGCTAGACGTGGATTTCCTCCTTCTGTATTTTCCAAATTACCACAACTCTTCGAACGTTCCGGTAACAATGAACGGGGATATATAACGGCTATTTATACCGTATTGGTTGAAGACGAAGAGGAGGATGACCCTATCGCAGAAGAGGTTCGCTCATTGCTAGACGGCCATATTGTCCTGACCCGACAGCTGGCCTCCTCTGGCCACTATCCTGCAATCGATATTCTCCGCAGCACTAGCCGAGTCATGACCCGTATCGTCAACACAGAACATATCACCGCTGCCGCCGAGCTAAGAAGGCGACTCGCAAAATACCGGGATATAGAATTACTGCTACAGCTTGGAGAATATGAGCCAGGCCATGATTTGGAAGCAGATATAGCCATTGCTTCCTATCAACCCATTCGTCAATTATTGGTACAAAGTACAAATGAGGTAAAATGCTTTGATAACACAGTGACTGAATTAAAACACTTAGCCCAATGAACACAAATCCTAACAGTGAACGTCAACTAAAAAAATTAGCGACCATTCGCGAACTACGTGTTAAGAATGCTCGCTCGGAATGGATCTCTGCTCGACAAAAGCTAAATTGTACTCGTACAACACTTTCCCAAACCGAAGCAATGCTAGACAGCGCAAATAGCCTTCTCAGAGTAGAGCTAAAAAAAATACCGTCCAATTCCGTTAGCATTAAGACGCTTTGTCAACGAGAATGCTATAACGCAAGCCTTAGTGTAGAGATTAAATTAAAGGAGAACAAAATAGTATTAGCGAGAGAACAGGTAGAAATCGATATAGGACAGGTAGACGATGCCTTAAAAAATATTCGCCATCTTCAGTTAAAACAAGAAGCACTGAAGCTACCCTTGAAAAAATACCATCGTGCTAATATACAGCGGAAAAAACAACAAGAAGAAGCACTCAATGAAGACCTAAGCAATGCTCCTAGACAACGATTAGGATCTATTGTAGGTGCTGTTTCAGGTGCTATAACATGAACACTAATATTAATAAATACATCAATAATCACATAATTGACCAACACCATAACAAAACTGCCCCTCTACACCTTCCCAGAGATCCTGACGACAAGACGGATAAAAAAAAGCTCGCCAATAAAAGCGAAACCTTTAGAGCTTTATTACAAGATGAAGCCCCATTAAAAAAAACTACGGGAAAGGAAAAAGAAACGGTTCAGACTAATCCTGACAATATGGACTACGAACAAACCGAATTAAAAATAAGGAATACCCCATCAACCTATCACAACAACCTGCATATCAAAGAGCATATCAAAGAGCACGCCAGTGATGAATCAGGACCGTCGATACTAATCGATCCGGCCTTACTCTTAAAATTTCAACAGCCAAACATTAACCCAACAGATAATGACACGAGCAGGACTTTAACTTTAGGTCATCAAAAACTGTTGGACCTGATAGCACGCCAGGTAAACAAGGCCTACTCAAACAAAATAATAACGGATGGAAAAAGCAAGCAGGTGGAAACCACACAAATGCTTATAAAATTGTCTAATGCCAGTTTACCTGACACAAGCCTGTTAATCACCCAGCAAAAAAGCGGAACCTGGTTATTGAAAACCACCTCCGCTCAATATCACACAATAAACCTCATCAAACATTTCGCACCAAAACTCATTGACCGGTTCAATAAGAATGGACTGGGCAAGCTAAAAGTGAAGACTACAATTAATGACTCAGCCCACTAACCAAAACTTTCCACTCCTTCCCAGTATTTTTCTTCAAGTTCTCGTTTGATTAGTTTTCCTGATAATTGACGGGGAAGTTCCTTTTTAAATTCAATAATTTTCGGCAATTTAAAACCGTAAAGGCCCTCTTCCTTGCAAAACTGTAGCACCGCTTCTGAACTCAGTTCTTGACCCTCCATAAGCTGAATAATCGCAGCGGGTATTTCACCCAAGTCCTCATCAGGCGCCCGAATAACCGCTACATCAAATACGCTAGGATGTTTCTTAATAATGTTTTCGATTTCATTGGGGAAAAGGTTAACGCCACCACAGATGATCATCTCTTTTGCACGGGAGGTAAGATAGAGAAAATCATCGCCATCGATATAACCGATGAGTCCGTCGTCATACCAAGTAACCCCTTCGATAACCCTAAAGGCTTCTTCTGTTTTCTCTTTATCACCTTTGTACTGAAGACCTAACGCCATGGGGGACCGAATAAGGACTCTACCCTCTTTACCTTCTTCAGCCCACGCTTCTTTCTCCACATCATAGATAAGGCATTGAGCAGTTCGTGTTTTCCCAACACTGTTATAACGAACGTCTTTCTCTTGATAATCCTGCGGAACTAACACAGATACCAAACCTGTTTCCGATGCTCCATAGTATTCCATAAAGACATCCTTTTTATTGCCTTGTTGTCGGAACAACGCATTAATGTCGCGTTTCACTTTTGGTGGACAAGGGGCCGCGGCACAAATAAGGCTATTCATGGTGCTTAAATCATATTTTGACAGCACCTCTGGTGGTAACGCAAGAACTCGCTCTAACATAGTAGGCGCTACAAAAGTCCAGTTGATACGCTGGTTTTGAATAAGTTTTAAAAACTCTTCAGCACTGAATTTTTTCATCACTACCGCTGTGCCGCCCAAGAAAAAAGGCAATACCGCAATTTGCACACCCGCATGATATAAGGGGCCAGGGATAAGGGAGCGAATATTCTTAGTTTTAGGATCTTTACAGTCGCCAATTTCAAACCAGTGGAAAGCCCCAACTTGCATGATAGTTAGTGCTTTTACTTCGTCTTTAGTTGCGCCTCGACGTCTATCATCTGAATCATCAGCAAGTACAGCGCCAACTTCATCGCTGTTTAATAGTTTAGGCGTCCCTGTGGTGCCACCACTATAGGGCGTGGGTGACAGGCCGAAAGAACCTTCAGGAATTGCATCATGAGAGGATTGAATCAATTTTTCGTAAGAAATATAACCTTCAGGAACGTTATCGCCAACAACGATAATATGCTCAACAGTTTCCAATTGTTGTTTTATGCCATCGACCACCTCAAGATAACTTGAGTCAATAACCAAGGCAATGGCTTCAGCTTTGTTGATGCAGGCAACAATTTCATTAGGTTTTAAATGCCAGTTTAACATTGGCATGGTTCGACCACTCATGGCAGTGGCCAGATTAACTTCAAACCATTCGACACAGTTAGGTAACAGCTCCGCAACTCGCGCACCGGTAGGTACACCTAAGCTCGACAAACCATTCGCAAGGCGTAAAACTCGATCACGAAATTGTGCAAAAGTAACCGTCTCACTGTCACAGATGATAGCCTCGCGATTGCCCAGAGTTTCCCAATAGGAAGAGAAAAATGCTTGTCCGGCATTTACACCCTTGACCTTGCTTAGGTAAAGAGTCTTGGCAATGGTTAAGGCTCCATTTTTTAAGCCGATTTGTTTCGCGAGCCCAATGCCTGCGCCGCGAGTTTGTTTAAGTCGTAATGCCTCTTTGCTAGCTGTCATGTTGTGATCCCGCCGTAGAAATTATCTTGTGATAGGGGACTTCTTATCATCCTTGAAACAGCAGCTGAACACCAAAGACCGCGCAACCCCTTGGCGCACCTAGCAAATTTAAAAAAGTGCTCATCACCAATAAGGTGACCACCCATTTTTTAAATTCACTATGCACACCAATGAATTACACGTCTTTTTGGCATTCAACTGCTGTTTCAAGAATTATGAATCGGGACTATAAAAGTTCTTGGCTCTGATATCTATCAGATTAGAAAAATCATGCGCTACGAAAATCTATATTGATTACATTATCAATAGGTTAACTACCAGCGCCTTAATTACATCAACAAACCAGCAATAGCACCCGTCATACAGGTCGCAAGCGTCCCCGATATAATGGATTTACCGCCCATGGCCACTATCTCATTTCGTCGCGACGGCGCCATCGTCGTTAAACCTCCGATCATAATTCCCAGACTACCTAAGTTAGCAAAACCGCACATAGCATATAACAGAATAAATCGGCTTCTTTCACTCAATACGTCACTGGGTATCTTCGCCAGCTCTAGGTAGGCGACAAACTCATTGAGTATGGTTTTTGTGCCCATCAACGCACCGGCGGTTTGCGCTTCAGCCCAAGGCACTCCCAGCAGCCACATCACCGGTGACATTAGCAATCCTACCATTCGTTGCAGTGAGATTGCCTCACCACCCAGCTCAGGTAAAAAACCTAATAACTGATTGACCAAACTCACTAAGGCCACCAGGACAATTAACATCGCTACAATATTTAAAAACAATTTTAGCCCCGACTCTGTACCCTGGGTGATAGCATCCATAGTGCTGGTAGCAGTGGATTTTGATACCGCTTGCGAAGTCGCTCCATCGATATCGGTATTAAGCCCTTCAACCACCTTCTTTTCCGGCACCATAACAAGTGCGATTATAATGGCAGCCGGTGCGCTGATAATAGATGCTGTCAGAATATGCCCCATTACATTCGGTATAACCGGTTCGAGTATTAATGCATACAACACCATTACGGTTCCCGCCACCGTAGCCATACCACAAGTCATCACAATAAATAGTTCACTACGCGTCATGGTGAGGAGATGAGGTTTGATAAATAGAGGCGCCTCAACCATGCCTACAAATACATTGGCCGCAGTAGACACCCCCACAGCGCCACTAATATTCATACTCTTTTGTAACATTTTAGAAATTAAATTGATGATAAAAGGCAGCACTCCCCAATAGAAAAGAACCGCAGACAATGCACTCACCACTATAACTAATGGCAGTGCACGAAACGCCAAAATAAAACTGGCACCAGGAAATTTCTCATCAAAAGGTAAAGCCCCTCCGCCTAAATACCCAAACACCAGGGAAGTCCCAGCTGTAGTACCACTCTCCAGCCAAAGAACAAACTCATTTAATACTAAAAAACCATCACGAACGATACCTATCTTAAGCAGCAAAATTGCCAAAACAATTTGTATTGAAAATCCAATACCCACGATTTTCCACGGAACAATTCGTCGATCTTCACTAATCACCCACGCGAAGGCAATCACAAATAATAACCCCAGAACACCTTGGTACATCATTCTTCTTTCCTACTATCTTCTAACACGATAAAGACTACTAAGAATTCCTAAGAACTGCTAAGAACTGCTAAGAACTACAAGACAACACAGAACTACAAGATAACTAAGAACTACAGGACAACGTAGAACAACCCGGCCTATTCCTAGCCCACTCCGGTCGTTTCTCTGCAAAGGACTCCTTCCCAGGTTGCTCTTCGTAGGGATTGCGTAGCACTTCTAGCAATTCGTTAACCAGGGAGTGATCACCTTGCTCTGACTTATCAATGGCAAGCTGCGCTAAATAATTTCGCAGTACGTACTTTGGATTCACCGCGTTCATACGGCTACATCTGTTTTCGTGAGTGTCTCCGTCATCGGCTAGTCGACTAATGTACTGGCGAATCCAGTTTGTTATCCGCACTTTTTCATCTACGCCTAATTCTTGGGGAAGATAATACGCTTCCATAAGGGGCTTCATCAGGTCTTCATTAGATATGGATTCCAGCGATAGACTAGCCACATCAAATTGCGCAAGATTGCGAAAGAAAAGGGTCATGTCAGTCTCAGCCAATTGCAACACTTGTAGAAGCTCCGCGATTAACTCGCCATCACTATCTTGGTTATATTGTTTGAAGCCCAACTTCTGCGCCATCATGGCGCGCCAACCACTGACATGATCTTTTTTATATTTTTCTAATATCGCTTCGAGGGGTTCTACCGCTTCAATTAGAGGATAAATAGCTTGGGCCAGCTGCACAAGGTTCCACAAACCTATCTCCGATTGATTACCAAAACGATAACGTCGCCCTCCGGCATCAGTGGTATTCGGTGTCCAGTTTGGATCGTAATCCTCCAGCCAGCCGTAGGGACCATAATCAATGGTTAGACCCAAGATCGACATGTTATCGGTATTCATAACGCCATGCACAAAGCCAACTCTCTCCCAGTGCAAGACCATAGACAGTGTTTTTTGGCACACCTCCTCGAACCACTCTAAATACACTTCTTTAGAAGGCTCCTTTAGATGCGAGAAGTCTGTTCGAATGGTGTAATCCACTAACTGGCGCAACACATCAATCTCACCCCGTGAGGCAAATATCTGAAAACTACCAAATCGGGTGAAGGAAGGGGCAACACGACAAACTACCGCACCCGGCTCATGCTTAGCATTACC